>NZ_JBSFJZ010000020.1:0-176946 GCF_053598315.1 Streptomyces sp. NPDC001153 | reverse complement strand
TAGGTCATCGCGCTGTTCCCACGAGTGTTACGCCCAATCTGCGTGGCCCGAGTCACACCCCGTAAGCAGCCTAAAGCGGTCAGACACGGGCAGCCGGGGTCATGCGCGCGACCGGGCAGGGCGACAACGGTGATCTCCTCTGCCCATGTCTGACCGCTTTTGGCTGCTTACGGGGTGTGACTCGGGCCACGCAGATTGGGCGTAACACTCGTGGGAACAGCGCGATGACCTAAGAGGTGACAGCCGCGGAGGGAATACGGACGCCATCACAGGCGCTGTGCACCTTCCCGGCCCCCGCCCGCGCCGTCGGCCCATCCCCAGGCCGGTGGTCGGCTCCTGTCCGAAGTGGACGGTGCCGGAAGCCGTTTTCCAACGTTCCGAGAGGTTGTTCGTGTCGGCCAGCACATCCCGTACGCTCCCGCCGGAGATCGCCGAGTCCGTCTCTGTCATGGCGCTCATTGAGCGGGGAAAGGCTGAGGGGCAGATCGCCGGCGACGATGTGCGTCGGGCCTTCGAAGCTGACCAGATTCCGGCCACTCAGTGGAAGAACGTACTGCGCAGCCTCAACCAGATTCTTGAGGAAGAGGGTGTGACGCTGATGGTCAGTGCCGCAGAGCCCAAGCGCACCCGCAAGAGCGTCGCAGCGAAGAGCCCCGCGAAGCGCACCGCCACCAAGACGGTCGCAGCGAAGACGGTGACGACGACGAGGAAGGCCACCGCCACGGCCGCCCCCGCGGCGCCCGTCGCTCCGGCCGCAGCCGATTCCGCCGAGGAAGCCGAATCCGCCAAGAAGGCCGCGGCCAAGAAGACGACCGCCAAGAAGGCGACCGCCAAGAAGACCGTCGCCAAGAAGACGGCGGCCAAGAAGACCACGGCCAAGAAGGACGACGTCGAGCTTCTCGAGGACGAGGTTCTCGAGGACACCAAGGTCGCCGACGAGCCGGAAGGCGCCGAGAGCGCGGGCTTCGTCCTGTCGGACGAGGACGAGGACGACGCGCCCGCGCAGCAGGTCGCCGCGGCCGGCGCCACCGCCGACCCGGTCAAGGACTACCTGAAGCAGATCGGCAAGGTCCCCCTGCTCAACGCCGAGCAGGAGGTCGAACTGGCCAAGCGCATCGAGGCGGGTCTGTTCGCCGAGGACAAGCTGGCCAACGCCGACAAGCTGGCGCCGAAGCTCAAGCGCGAGCTGGAGATCATCGCCGAGGACGGCCGCCGCGCCAAGAACCACCTCCTGGAGGCCAACCTCCGTCTGGTGGTCTCCCTGGCCAAGCGCTACACCGGCCGCGGCATGCTCTTCCTGGACCTCATCCAGGAGGGCAACCTCGGTCTGATCCGCGCGGTCGAGAAGTTCGACTACACCAAGGGCTACAAGTTCTCCACCTACGCCACCTGGTGGATCCGTCAGGCCATCACCCGCGCCATGGCCGACCAGGCCCGCACCATCCGTATCCCGGTGCACATGGTCGAGGTCATCAACAAGCTCGCGCGCGTGCAGCGCCAGATGCTCCAGGACCTGGGCCGCGAGCCCACTCCGGAGGAGCTGGCGAAGGAGCTCGACATGACCCCGGAGAAGGTCATCGAGGTCCAGAAGTACGGCCGCGAGCCCATCTCCCTGCACACCCCGCTGGGTGAGGACGGCGACAGCGAGTTCGGTGACCTCATCGAGGACTCCGAGGCCGTCGTCCCCGCCGACGCCGTCAGCTTCACGCTCCTGCAGGAGCAGCTGCACTCCGTTCTGGACACCCTGTCCGAGCGCGAGGCCGGCGTCGTCTCCATGCGGTTCGGTCTCACCGACGGTCAGCCGAAGACCCTCGACGAGATCGGCAAGGTGTACGGCGTGACGCGTGAGCGCATCCGCCAGATCGAGTCCAAGACCATGTCGAAGCTGCGCCACCCGTCGCGTTCCCAGGTGCTGCGCGACTACCTCGACTAGGTCGCGGTCGTACGGCGGCGAAGGCCCGGCCCCCCTCGCGGGAGCCGGGCCTTCGTGCTGCGCGCCACGGCGCATTGGATCACTCTGGGTTTTCCGGTAACACCGAGAGTGAGGAGTCTGCATGCGCCGTTCCCTAGGGCGGGCACTGGTCAGGCCGCTGGCCCTGGCCGCCGCCATGACCGCCATACCGCTGGTGAACGCGGCTCCGGTGGTCGCCGACAGCGTAGTGGTCGGAGGCTTTCCGATAGACGTCTCCCAGGCCCCGTGGACGGTCGCGCTGTCCAGCCGTGACCGGTTCGGAGGTACGCGGGCGGGCCAGTTCTGCGGCGGCGTCGCGATCGCACCGACGGCGGTGCTCACCGCGGCCCACTGCCTGAGCGAGGACGTCCTCGGGGCGCCCCCGAACCGCGTGCCCGACTTCCGGGTCATCGCGGGGCGCACCGATCTGCTGTCGGATGAGGGCCAGGAGATCGCCGTACGCGACGCCCGGATCAATCCCGGGTACGACAGTGCGACCAACGCCGGCGACTTCGCCGTACTCACCCTGGCCAAGCCGCTGCCGCAGAGCGCGGTCATCGGCATGGCGGGCGCGGGCGATCCGGCCTACAAGGCGGGAACGCAGGCCCTGGTCTCCGGGTGGGGGGACACGACCGGTAAGGGCGCCTATGCGCACAGGCTGTACGCCGCACACGTGCGCGTGCTGCCCGACGACCTCTGCGCCCGCTCCTATCCGAGCGGTCCGGACGGTACCTACCGGGCCGGCAGCATGCTCTGCGCCGGAGAGGCTGCCGGCGGGCCGGACGCCTGTCAGGGAGACAGCGGCGGCCCGCTGGTGGCGGGAGGACGGCTGATCGGGCTCGTGTCATGGGGGAGCGGCTGCGGCAGGCGTGGAAGCCCCGGCGTGTACACACGCGTCTCCGAGGTCGTGAGGACCCTGGAAGGGGCCTCAGGCGGCCGGGAGGGGATCCACGGGCCCTCCTGAAGCGCCGGCACGGGACATGAGCACGGGCGGCCACTCCTGCAGAGGAGCGGCCGCCCGTTCACCGGCCTGTACCGGGGCTGGCTCGTCGTGTGTGCGAGATTCAGCGCTCTTCTTCGGAAGCGGTGTTCGGAACGGACGTCAGCCGCTCCGTCTCGTCCTGTATCTCAGCGGCGATCTTCTTGAGTTCCGGCTCGAACTTGCGACCGTGGTGGGCGCAGAAGAGCAGTTCTCCGCCGCTGAGCAGGACGACGCGCAGGTATGCCTGGGCGCCGCAGCGGTCGCAGCGATCGGCGGCCGTCAACGGGCTCGCGGGGGTCAGAACAGTAGTCACGTCGCCTCTTCTCTAGCTCGACGAGCTGTCGTACCAGGGTCAACATCCAACCAGCCCGAAAACGTTCCCGCTCGTGGCTTTTCCTCGAAAGAATCTTCCGGGGCGGCTGTCTGCTGCCGGTTGGCGGCGAATGTGCCGTAGTGCGTCTCTTGTGGTGCTTACGGTTTCGCGCGGTGTTGTATCTCGGTCCTCCAGGCCGGGTTGCCTGTTGTTCATGAGGACGTGCCCGGAGCCTAAATGGTTCATGCCTCCAATGGAACGTGATATGTACTTCACTCCATCGAGGGATCGAACATGCATGCGATCCTGGACTAGTCTGAGTTCCCGACGAGGGTGGCGTTACACCGGCTCTACCAGGCCTCGGTACCCTCTGAGCGGCGACCGAAGCCGTCCCCTTACCCAGTAGGGGGTCAACTGAAATTCAGCGAGGAGCGAACCGCGTGACCGCCGATACGTCCGTGCCGTCCACAGCGCTGCTGGCAGGAGCAGACCGGGACGGTTCCAACTACACCGCGCGGCACCTGCTCGTCCTCGAGGGCCTCGAGGCCGTGCGCAAGCGCCCAGGCATGTACATCGGCTCGACCGACAGCCGCGGCCTGATGCACTGCCTGTGGGAGATCATCGACAACTCCGTCGACGAGGCCCTCGCGGGCGTCTGTGACCGCATCGAGGTGATCCTCCACGACGACGGCTCCGTGGAGGTGCGCGACAACGGCCGTGGCATCCCCGTGGACGTGGAGCCCAGGACCGGCCTGTCCGGCGTCGAGGTCGTCATGACCAAGCTCCACGCGGGCGGCAAGTTCGGCGGCGGCTCGTACGCCGCCTCCGGCGGTCTGCACGGCGTCGGCGCCTCCGTGGTCAACGCCCTCTCCGCCCGTCTCGACGTCGAGGTGGACCGCGGCGGCCACACGCACGCCATCAGCTTCCGGCGCGGCGTGCCGGGTGCCTTCGCGGCCGACGGCGCCGAGGCGAAGTTCGAGGCCAAGAGCGGCCTGCGGAAGACCAAGAAGATCCCCAGGACCCGCACCGGCACGCGCGTGCGCTACTGGGCCGACCGCCAGATCTTCCTCAAGGACGCCAAGCTCTCCCTGGAGAACCTCCACCAGCGCGCCCGGCAGACCGCCTTCCTGGTGCCGGGCCTGACGATCGTCGTCCGTGACGAGTTCGGTCTGGGTGAGGGGGGCAGCAAGGGCGAGGAGTCCTTCCGCTTCGACGGCGGCATCAGCGAGTTCTGCGAGTACCTGGCGGGTGACAAGCCGGTCTGCGACGTCCTCCGCTTCTCGGGCAGGGGCACCTTCAAGGAGACCGTGCCCGTCCTGGACGAGCACGGCCAGATGACCCCCACCGAGGTCACCCGTGAACTGGGCGTGGACATCGCGCTGCGCTGGGGTACGGGCTACGACACGACCGTCCGGTCCTTCGTCAACATCATCGCCACCCCCAAGGGCGGCACCCATGTCTCGGGCTTCGAACAGGCCGTGACCGGGGTGTTCAACGATGTACTGCGCGCCAAGAAGCTGCTGCGGGTGGCCGAGGACAACATCGTCAAGGACGACGCCCTCGAGGGCCTGACCGCCGTCGTGACCGTGCGCCTGGCAGAGCCGCAGTTCGAGGGTCAGACCAAGGAGGTCCTGGGCACCTCGGCGGCCCGGCGCATCGTGAACAACGTGGTCGCCAAGGAGCTGAAGGCGTTCCTGACCAGCACGAAGCGGGACGCCGCCGCGCAGGCCCGCGTCGTCATGGAGAAGGTGGTGGCCGCCGCCCGTACCCGCGTCGCGGCCCGCCAGCACAAGGACGCCCAGCGCCGGAAGACCGCCCTGGAGTCCTCGTCCCTGCCGGCGAAGCTCGCCGACTGCCGCAGCGACGACGTCGACCGCAGCGAACTGTTCATCGTCGAGGGTGACTCCGCGCTCGGTACGGCCAAGCTGGCGCGGAACTCCGAGTTCCAGGCCCTGCTGCCGATCCGCGGCAAGATCCTCAACGTGCAGCGCTCGTCGGTGACCGACATGCTCAAGAACGCCGAGTGCGGCGCGATCATCCAGGTCATAGGAGCCGGCTCGGGCCGCACCTTCGACATCGACCAGGCCCGCTACGGCAAGATCATCATGATGACCGACGCCGATGTGGACGGCTCCCACATCCGCTGCCTGCTGCTCACGCTGTTCCAGCGCTACATGCGGCCGATGGTCGAGGCGGGCCGGGTCTTCGCCGCGGTGCCGCCGCTGCACCGCATCGAGGTCGTCCAGCCGAAGAAGGGCCAGGACAAGTACGTGTACACGTACTCCGACCGCGAGCTGCGCGACAAGCTCATGGAGTTCCAGAGCAAGGGCATCCGGTACAAGGAGAGCATCCAGCGCTACAAGGGTCTGGGCGAGATGGACGCCGACCAGCTGGCCGAGACCACGATGGACCCCCGTCACCGCACGCTGCGCAGGATCAACCTGTCCGACCTGGAGGCCGCCGAGCAGGTCTTCGACCTGCTGATGGGCAACGACGTGGCCCCGCGCAAGGAGTTCATCTCCAGTTCGGCGGCGACGCTGGACCGGTCGCGCATCGACGCGTAGCCGCTGCGCCGGGCTTCGGCCGACGGGGTTTGCTCGTGATGGGCTGACCTGGTCGGCCGGGGACGTCGAGGGGGATTGGTGGCCGGCGGAGGGGGACGGTGGTCCGCCTCCGCGGGCGGGATGGTCCTTCTCGGTTCGCCGGGCGCTCTTCGGTGGTCGGCCGGAGGGGCTTGCGCCGGTCGTCGAGCGGTCTTCCTGCGCCGCTCGGGCCGGGCGGCCGGTGGGTCGTGGCCTCGACACGGCAGACCGCGTCTTCGTCTGCGAGGAGTACGTCTTCGGCTGCGACGCCGACGATGTCGGGGCCGCCCCCTCTGCCGACACCGCCCCACGGCCTTTCCCACGCGGCCCGACGGAATTCCGTCCTGCCGCCGACGCCCCTGGTAGGCCTTCTCCTCGACGAGCACACTGCCCCGGACGCCGCGCGGTCCGGCGACGTCGTCTTCCTGCCGACGCTTCCCGGCCGCGCGTGGGTTGATCCTGCCCCGGCCGGACGAGGCTCGGTCCGGCGCGGGCGGGGTCGGGGATCGCGGGTGTTCGTGGGCGCTGCCGTCAGCCTCCCCCAATTTCCGGGCCTGCCGTTGTGAGCAGCCGGCGGTCCCCGCGCTTCGAGCGGGTACCGGACATCGGTGGTGGTGCCGGGGGACGTGCACACCCCGTCACCGGCACTGTCGGCCGGCGAGGCACGGCCGCCCAGCGGCCGCCGCGCTCGCGGACGGTTGCCGGAGATCTGCCCCGACCGATCTCCGCCTCCACCTCGGACCGGTAGGCACACCCGCCGGATCTACACCCGTGGGTGGAGACGAGCCGCTCCGGGTTTCCACCCTTGATCCACCCCGGCTCCGATCTCCCGACCTGCGCTTTTCCGTAGCTTCGTAGGTGTCGGCAGCACCCGCTCCCGGCACCACGTTCTCGCTCACGGAGGCTTTGATGTCCGGGCTCGTCAACGCGCTGGTGATCGTGGCCGTCGCCGCCATAGTGATCGCGCGGCAGTTCCGCGCCCGCGCGATCAACACCGACCGGCGCTGGTGGCTGATCCCCGTGGTCCTCGCCGTCGTCGCGCTGCGCGAGCCCGGCATCCTCGACGCCCACCACCGTGCCGAATCCGGAGTGCTGCTCGCGGTGGAGCTGCTCATCGGTCTGGCCACCGGCGCCGGCTGGGCCTGGACGACCCGCATCTGGACGGAACCGGACGGCGTCGTGTGGACCAAGAGCACCAAGGCGAGTGTTGCGGTATGGATCGTGGGCGTAGCCCTCCGCATCGGTATCTACGCCGTCGGCGCCGCACTCGGCCTGCGCCAGGACAGCTCCGCCCTGATGTGCGCTCTCGCCGCCACCCTGCTGGTCCGCGGCGGGATCCTGGTCTGGCGGGCGCAGTCCCTCGGCACCGCCAACCGTCCCGCTCCGGCGTACGGTGACGGCATGCGAGCGGTCAGGAGGGAACGCGCGTGAAGGAGAACGCCTGGACACGCTGGCCGTCGCGGGAGGCGCTCGGCCGCCAGGGAACCTCCCGTTCTCGGCGCTTGATCGCCTGGCCTGTCAGGATCCTGGTGATCGGCATGCTCCTGTGGGGCGCGTACAACCAGAGGCACGTCGGCACCTGGGGCGGACTCGCCGCGATGGCCGGGGTCCTCGCCACCGCTCTCCTCGCCTGGGCCTTCTTCAGGACCACCTACCAGCACCGGCTGGTGCCCTCCCTGGTGCTGATGTGCGCGATCATGGGCATCGCGGTCATGGCTGAGGCCACGGGGTTCAGAGGCCCGGCCCTCGTGATCTGGTGCGGTTGTGGGATCGGCGCCCTCGAGCGGCTGCCGCTCGCTGCAGCCGCTCCGGTGACCTCGGTGGGCCTGGCCGCATACGCCGCATTCAACAACGACGTCTGGCTGACCACGGCTGCCTCGGTCGCGGGCATGGCTCTCGCCGGATATGTCCTGCGGCTGGACGCCGAGGCACGCGGCCACGCGCAGCAACTGCTCGCACAGGAGCGTGCCGCCCGGGCGGCCGAGGCGGAGTCCGCTGCGCTGGCCGAGCGAGCCCGCATCGCGCGGGAGATCCACGACGTGCTGGCCCACAGCCTCTCGGCGCAGCTGGTGCATCTGGAGGCGGCCCGGCTGCTGATCGAGAACGGCGCGGACCGTGAACGCATCCTGGAGCGGGTGGTGGCCGCCCGGGGCATGGCCCGGGACGGACTCGCCGAGACCCGGCAGGCCCTGTCCGCGCTGCGGGGCGATCTGACACCGCTGGAGGACTTCCTGAGCGAACTCGTCAGCGGGGCCGACGGCGCCGAGGTCACCGTGACGGGTGAGCGCAGACCCCTGCCGGCCGAGGCCTCCCAGACCGTGCGCAGGGTCGCCCAGGAGGCGCTGACGAACGTCCGCAAGCACGCACAGGGTGCCAAGGTGCATCTGCGACTCGACTACAGCGAGCACGAAGTGACGCTGGATGTACGGGACTCGGGCGGGCGGCCGGGCGAGCTCACCAGGTCCGGAGGTGGGTACGGTCTGCTGGGGATGCGCGAGCGGGCCGAACTGCTCGGCGGCTCACTGGACGCGCGGCCGGACGAGGAGGGGTTCGTGGTGACGCTGAAGGTGCCTGTATGACGGAGACGGAGGGGGAGAAGAAGCCCGCACGGGTGGTGGTCGCCGACGACCAGACCGTGGTCCGGGAGGGCATCGTGATGCTGCTCGGACTGCTGCCCGGTGTGGAGGTCGTGGGTGCCGCGGGAGACGGCGAGGAAGCGGTGCGGCTGGTCGGGGAACTGGCCCCCGATGTCGTCCTGATGGATCTCAGGATGCCCCGCTGCGACGGTGTGGAGGCCACCCGGCGGATCCGGGCGCAGTACCCGGGGACCCAGGTCGTGGTGCTCACCACGTACGCGGACGACGAATCGCTGTTTCCCGCGCTGCGTGCCGGCGCCCGGGGATATCTGACCAAGGACGCGGGCGGTGACGAGATCGTGCGTGCCGTGGAGAGCGTGCTGTCGGGAGATGCTGGTCTGTCGCCGAGTGTCCAACGCCGGTTGCTGGAACGGCTGTCGCAGCCCGAGCACAGCCCGCCGGCGACCGTCGAGGCGCCGCCCGACGGACTGACCGCTCGGGAGACCGAGGTGCTGCTGCTGATCGCCGAAGGGCTCAGCAATCAGGAGATCGCCCGCAAGCTGCATGTGTCGACCGCGACCGTGAAGACACACATCAACAACCTCTTCTCCAAGACGGGCCTCAAGGACCGGGCGCAGGCGGTGCGGTACGCCTACAGCAAGGGGCTGGTGCGGCCGCCCACCCAGTGAGTCACCTGATGGGGTGAAGAGCCGGAGGAAGAAGAGTCAGGGATCTTCCCGTTCTGTCCATCCTTGGGCATGCAGTCAAGCAACGGTCGTGCCCGTGGAGCCGGGGACGGTCCCGAGAGTTCGCCCGAGAACCAGCAAGACCACGGCGCGCCCTCCCGCGACGCGACGTACGAAGACCCTTGGTACGACGCACTGGCCTACGGCTGGGGCGAGCTGGACGGCACCGGTGCGCCGACGCCGGTGGTGCCACCTGCTCGAGGGGAGCTGAGCGCAGCGGCGGTTCGCGCCCGCGATGTGTACGTCGAGGTGCAACGCAGCGCGGCCTTCCAGGAGGTGCGCACCAGGTACCGGAGGTTCGTCGTGCCGGGGGTCGCCGCCTTCCTCGCCTGGTACGTGGGCTATGTGGTCACGGCCACGGCCGCGCCGGGGCTCATGGCCCGGCCCGTGGCGGGCGCGGTGAACGTGGCCATGCTGGCCGGGCTGGGACAGTTCCTCACCACGTTCCTGCTGACCTGGGCCTATGCCCGGCACGCTCGGCTGCGCCGGGACCGGGCGGCGCTGGAGTTGCGCTGGGACACCCAGGAACTGGCCCGCGAAGTGCGGGGAGATGCCTCATGACCGGTGAGCATCAGACGCTGGCGCTGCTGATGTTCAGCGGTTTCGTGGCCCTCACCCTCGGGATCACGACGTGGGTGAGCCGTCGCCGGCATGGTTCGGCGGAGGAGTTCTACGCCGGAGGGCGGCTCTTCTCTCCGATGGAGAATGGTTTTGCCATTGCGGGTGACTACATGTCGGCCGCCTCCTTCCTGGGGGTCACTGGGCTCATCGCGCTGTACGGGTACGACGGGATGCTGTACGTCGTCGGCTTCCTGGTGGCCTGGCTGGTCGTGCTGTTCCTGGTGGCCGAACTGGTCCGCAACTGCGGGCGGTTCACCCTGGCCGATGTGGTGGCCGCGCGGATGAGCGAGCGGCCGGTGCGGATCGCGGCGGGAACTTCCTCGGTCACGGTGTCCGTTCTGTATCTGGTGGCGCAAATGGTCGGCGCGGGCAGTCTGGTGGCGCTGCTGCTGGGGCGGACGAGCGGGCCCGCGCAGGCCTGGGCGGTCATCGGGGTCGGCGCGCTCATGGTGATCTATGTGTCGTTGGGAGGGATGCGGGCCACCACCTGGATCCAGATCGTGAAGGCGGTGCTGCTGCTGAGCGGCACGATCGCGCTGACCGTCCTCGTCCTGCTCCGCTTCCACGGCGACGTCGACCGTCTGCTGCTCACGGCCGCGGACCGCAGCGGTCACGGAAGGGCGTTCCTGGCGCCGGGCCTGAAGTACGGCGGGACCTGGACCGCCCGCCTGGACTTCATCAGCCTGGGACTCGCCCTCGTGCTGGGCACGGGGGGACTGCCGCACATCCTGTCCCGCTTCTACACCGTGCCCACCGCGCGGGCCGCCCGTCGTTCCGTGGTGTGGTCCATCGGGCTGATCGGCGGCTTCTACCTGATGACGATCGTCCTCGGCTTCGGGGCGGCCGCGCTGGTGGGGACGGATGCGGTGCGCGGCTCGAACGCGGCCGGGAACACGGCGGTGCCGCTGCTCGCCCTCGACCTGGGCGGCGGCGCGGGCTCCACCGGTGGCACGGTCCTGTTCGCGGTCGTCGCCGCCGTCGCCTTCGCCACCATCCTCGCGGTGGTCGCCGGCATCACGCTCGCCTCGTCGGCGTCGGTGGCGCACGACCTGTACGCGTCGCTGCGGCGCTCGCGCGGCACGGCACGCAGCGAGGTGGCGGTGGCGCGCTGGGCGGCGGTCGGCATCGGTGTCGTGGCGATCGCGCTCGGTCTGCTGGCCCGTGACCTCAACGTCGCCTTCCTCGTCGGCCTCGCCTTCGCCGTCGCCGCGTCGGCGAACCTCCCGGTGCTGCTGTACTCGCTGTTCTGGCGCGGCTTCACCACCCGCGGGGCGGTCTGGGCCGTGTACGGCGGGCTGATCCCGGCGCTCGGGCTGGTGCTGCTCTCCCCGGTGGTGTCCGGCAGCCCGACCTCCCTGTTCCCGGACGTCGACTTCCAGTACTTCCCGCTGCAGAACCCGGGCATCGTCTCCATCCCGCTCGGCTTCCTCGCCGGCTGGCTCGGCACGATCACCTCCGCGGAGATCGCGGACGAGGCCAAGTACGCCGAGACGGAGGTGCGGTCGCTGACCGGCGCCGGTGCCGTGTAGCCGGTCACCGGCGCCGGGCACGGCTCGCTACGGCGCCACCCAGGCGTACCGGTGCTCCGGCCGGCCGGTGTCGCCGTACTTCAGGGAGAGCCGGAGCCGGCCGGCCTGTTCCAGATGGCGGAGATAGCGCTGGGCCGTGGAGCGGCTCAGGCCGGTCCTGGCGGCCACCTCGTGAGCGGACAGCGGCTGGTCGGCGCGGTGCAGGACGCCGCAGATCAGGTCGGTCGTGGGCGCCGAGCGGCCGCTCGGCGGGCCGGGCGCGGACGGTGCGGGATTCGTCCGCAGCGCGCCGAAGATCCGGTCGACCTGCTCCTGCCCGGTCAGGCCGTGGCCGCCGACCCGGTCCACCGTGCGACGCAGCGCCGCATAGGAGTCGAGGCGGGCCCGCAGGGCGGCGAAGGTGAAGGGTTTGACCAGGTAGTGCAGGGCGCCCAGGCGCATCGCCTGCTGCACGGTCGTCACATCGCTGGCCGCGGTGATCATGATGACGTCCGTGCCGTGGCCCTGCTCCCGCATGCGGTGCACGAGATCGAGACCGGTCCGGTCCGGCAGATAGTGGTCGAGCAGGACCAGGTCGATGGTGCCGCGTTCGACGGCGGCCAGGGCCTGGGCGGCGCTGTGCGCGCGGGCGGTCACCCGGAAGCCGGGAACCTTTCCCACGTACTTGGCGTTTATCTCAGCGACGCGGAAGTCGTCGTCCACGACCAGGACGTCAATCATCAGGCCTCTCCTTCAAGGCCGACGAGCGTTGAGCCCGTGTTTCGGCTCCGCAGTTGTAGCGCGAGCAAAAAGAGCACAACAGACTCTTGCAAGCAGAAGAACGGCTTGTGCTCACAAGTCTCCTGCTGTGGCCGGGTCCACACCTACCGTCCCGGGCCATGAGCGCAGACACCAGCCCCGCCATCGAGCTGCGGGGCGCGAGCAAGACCTTCAGAACCCCGTCCGGGGGACTGCACACGGCCGTACGCGGTCTGGATCTCACTGTCCAGCGCGGTGAGTTCGTAGCCGTCGTGGGTCCGACCGGCTGCGGCAAGTCCACCACACTGACGCTGGTCAGCGGTCTGGAGGAGCCCACCGAGGGCGAGGTGCTGGTGGCCGGCGAGCCGGTCGACGGCGTCGGCGACAAGGTCGGTTTCGTCTTCCAGCAGGACGCCACCTTCCCCTGGCGCACGGTCCTGTCCAACGTCATGGCCGGCCCCCGCTTCCGGGGCGTGCCGAAGACCGAGGCCAAGGAGAAGGCCCGGGAATGGCTGGCCCGCGTCGGCCTGGCCGCCTTCGAGGACCGTTACCCGCACCAGCTCTCCGGCGGTCAGCGCAAGCGGGTCGCCCTCGCCGCCACGTTCGTCAACGACCCCGAGATCCTGCTGATGGACGAGCCGTTCTCGGCGCTGGACGTGCAGACCCGGGCGCTGATGTCGGACGAGCTGCTGGAGCTGTGGGAGGGCACGGGCGCCTCCGTCGTCTTCGTCACCCATGACCTGGAGGAGTCCATCGCGCTCGCCGACAAGGTCGTGGTGATGACCGCCGGACCCGCGACCGTGAAGCAGGTCTTCGAGATCGACCTGCCGCGGCCGCGCAAGGTCGAGTCGGTTCGCCTGGAGCCGCGGTTCATCGAGATCTACCGCGAGATCTGGGAGTCCCTCGGCGAAGAGGTCCGCATCACCCGCGAGAGGGGTGCCGCCCGTGTCGCCTGAGGTTCTCAGCACTCCGGTGGCCGACGCCGCCAAGGTCTCCGACCGTGCGCAGACCCGCGCCCAGGCCGCCCGCCGCCGCAAGGCTCTCGTCATCGCCGTACGCGTGGTGCTGCTGGTGGCCGTCCTCGGGCTGTGGGAGGGACTGTCCCGGGCGAAGATCATCGATCCGTTCAACTTCTCGATGCCCTCGGAGATCTGGGACCAGATCCGGACCTGGGTGATGCACGGGACCGCGCTGGGCTCCCTCGGCGAACAGATCTGGTACACGCTCTACGAGGCACTGCTCGGCTGGATCCTCGGTGTGATCGCCGGTGTCCTCCTCGGTATCGCACTCGGGCGGATCAGATTGCTCGCCGAAGTCCTTGGTCCATACATCAAGGTGCTCAACTCGATCCCGAGGATCGTCCTGGCGCCGATCTTCCTGATCTGGTTCGGGCTCGGGCCGTCCTCGAAGGTCGCCTCCGCCGTCGTACTGGTCTTCTTCCCGGTCTTCTTCAACGCCTTCCAGGGCGCCCGTGAGGTGGACCGCAACCTCGTGGCCAACGCCCGCATCCTGGGTGCCAGTGACCGCCGGGTCACGCTCCAGGTGGTCATCCCGTCGGCCACCTCCTGGATCTTCACCAGCCTGCACGTCAGCTTCGGCTTCGCTCTCATCGGCGCCATCGTCGGCGAGTACATCGGCGCGACCAAGGGCATCGGCCTGCTCGTCTCGCAGTCGCAGAACACCTTCAACGCGGCCGGTGTCTACGCCGCGATGGTCATCCTCGCGGTCGTCGCCCTCGCCGCCGAGGGGCTGCTGACCTTCGCCGAGCGCCGCATCTTCCGCTGGAGGCCCGCCGGTTCCGAGGGCTGACCCGGCCCCTCACCGGTCCACCGGCCCCTCACCGGTCCCCCCGGCCCCTCACCGGTCCCCCGGCCCCTCACCGGCCCCCCCGGCTTCTCCCCGGCCCACCTCCGGGCCTTCCCGGACCAGCCCCCACGCCTTCCACGTACCGCCCTCTCACAAGGACGTGAACCGCATGCGCAACACCGCCAGACACGCCTCCCTGGCCGCCGCCGGCCTGCTCGCGCTCTCCTCCCTCACCGCCTGCGCCAACGACGCGGCCGGCTCCGCCGCCGACACCGGCAGCGGCGGCGGCAAGGGCGAGAGCGTCAAGATCATGGTCGGTGGCCTGGACAAGGTCATCTACCTGCCCGCGATGCTCACCCAGCGCCTCGGCTACTTCCGGGCGGAGGGTTTGAATGTCCAACTCCTCAGCGAGCCCGCCGGTGTCCAGGCCGAGACCGCGCTCGTCTCCGGCCAGGTGCAGGGAGCGGTCGGCTTCTACGACCACACCCTCGACCTGCAGGTGAAGGGCAAGTCGGTGGAGTCGGTCGTGCAGTTCTCGCACGCGCCCGGCGAGGTCGAGGTGGTCTCCGACAAGGCGGCGGGCAGCCTCACCTCGCCCAAGGACTTCAAGGGCCGCAAGCTGGGCGTGACCGGGCTCGGTTCCTCCACCGACTTCCTCACCAAGTACCTCGCGGTCAAGAACGGTGTGAACGTCAGCGAGTTCACGCCGGTCGCGGTGGGCGCCGGACCGACGTTCGTCGCGGCCCTCCAGAAGGGGGCGATCGACGGCGGCATGACCACCGACCCGACCGTCGCGACGATCCTGGACAAGAAGGCGGGCAAGGTCCTCATCGACATGCGCACCCCCGAGGGCTCGCAGAAGGCGCTGGGCGGGCTGTACCCGTCGTCAAGTCTGTACATGCAGACGGACTGGGTGGACGGACACAAGGACACCGTCCAGAAGTTGGTCAACGCGTTCGTCAAGACGCTCAAGTGGATGTCCGCCCACAGCGCCGACGAGATCGCCGCCAAGATGCCCGCCGACTACTCCCAGGGCAACAAGACGCTCTACGCGCAGGCCATCAAGAGCACCCTGCCGATGTTCACCGACGACGGCGTGATGCCCCAGGGCGGCCCCGAGACCGTCGAGAAGGTCCTCAAATCGTTCAACCCGAAGATCAAGAACGCCAAGGTCGACTTGAGCAGGACGTACACGACCGAGTTCGTCGAGGCGGTCAAGTGACCGCCGCGTGAAGCGCGCTCAGCCGCGGGTCGCCCACACGTAACGGTGTTCCGGGCGGCCCGCGTCGCCGTACTTGAGGGTCAGCCGCGCCCGTCCGGTGCGCTCCAGGAGCTTCAGATACCGCTGGGCCGTCTGCCGGCTCACCCCCGTCCGCTCGGCGATCTCCTGGGCGGACAAGGGGCCTTCGGCGTTCATCAGCGACTGTCGCACCAGTTCGGCCGTCGTGGGGGAGTGCCCCTTCGGCAGCCCGGGCTCCGAAGGCGCGGACAGGGCACCGAAGATGCGGTCCACGTCCGCCTGTTCGGCCTCGCCGCCGCGGTCCAGGGTCCGCCGCAGCCGGGCGTACGCCTCCAGCTTGGCGCGCAGACCGGCGAAGGTGAACGGTTTCACCAGGTACTGCAGCGCGCCCTGCCGCAGCGCGGCCTGGACGGTGGTCATGTCCCGCGCCGCCGTCACCATGATCACGTCGGCCTGGTGGCCGCGCCGGCGCATCTCGCGGACGACCGCGAGACCGGTGTCGTCGGGCAGGTGGTGGTCCATGAGGACCAGGTCCAGCCGCGGCAGCGTCTCCACCTGCCGCAGCGCCTCGGCGGCGCTGTGCGCCTCGCCGGCCACATGGAATCCCGGCACCTTCGCCACGTACGCGGCGTTGACCCGGGCGACCCGGATGTCGTCGTCCACGACCAGGACCTCGATCATCGGGTCTCCTCCTCGGTGACGGCAGCGGGCTCGAGGGACTTCTCGCGCACCGTGGGTTCCAGCTCCGGCTCGGTCAGCGCCTCCGGCAGGACCACGGTGAACTCCGCACCGCCCCCGTCCGCGGCGCCCACGGTCGCGCTGCCGCCCTGGCGTTCGGCGAGCCGGCGCACCAGCGAGAGCCCGATGCCCCGTTTGCCGTGCGCGGGCGGGGTCTTGGTGGACCAGCCCTCGGTGAAGATCAGCTCCCGTCGGCCGGCCGGGACACCGGGGCCCGTGTCGCGCACCGCAAGGACGACCGTACGGCCCTCGGTGCGCAACTCGACCTCCACGCGCGCGTGCAGCGTGCCGGCCACCGCGTCGAGGGCGTTGTCCACCAGGTTGCCCACGACCGTGACCAGACCCCGCGGATCGATCAGCCGGTCGGGCAGCAGCGTGTGCTCCGACACCCACAGCGCGACGCCCCGCTCGGCCGCCACGGTCGCCTTGCCGACCAGCAGGGCCGCGAGCAGGGGATCCTGGATCTTCTCGGTGACCTGCTCGGCGGTGACCCGGTGGTCGCCGACCACCTCGCCGACGAACTCCACGGCGTCGTCGTACATCTCCAGCTCCAGCAGCCCGAGCAGGGTGTGCATGCGGTTGGCGTGCTCGTGGTCCTGGGCGCGCAGGGCGTCGATCAGCCCGCGCGTGGAGTCGAGTTCGCGCCCCAGCTGCTCCAGTTCGGTGCGGTCGCGCAGGGTCGCGACGGCGCCGCCGTCATCGGTGGGCATACGGTTGGCGACCAGCACGCGCCGGCCGCGCACGGTGAGCAGGTCGGTGCCGGTCACCCGGCCGGCCAGCACGTCCGTCGTACGGCCCGTGCCGAGCGCCTCGTCCGGGGTCTGTCCCACGGCCCCGTCGCCGATGCCGAGCAGCCGACGGGCTTCGTCGTTGAGGAGGCGGACACGACCGCCGCGGTCGAGCGCGACCACGCCCTCACGGATGCCGTGCAGCATCGCCTCGCGCTCCGCGAGCAGCGCAGAGATGTCGGAGAAGGCCAGGTCCCGGGTCTGCCGCTGGACCCGCCGGGAGATCAGCCAGGCGGCCAGTGCGCCCACCGCGAGAGCGCCTCCGGCGTACGCGAGCAGGCCCGGGATCGCGCTGATCAGCCGCGCCCGCACGCTGTCGTAGGCGATACCGACCGAGACCGCCCCGATGATGCGGTGGCGCGTGTCGTACAGCGGCACCTTGCCGCGCGCGGAGCGGCCCAGGGTGCCGTTGTCGATCTCCATGACCTCATGACCGGCCAGGGCCTGCCTGGGGTCGGTGGAGACGTGCCCGCCGACCTCCGAGAGGGTGGTGTGCGACCAGCGCATGCCCCGCCGGTCCATCACCACGATGTACTCCGCGTGCGTGGCCCGTCGGATCCGCTCGGCCTCCTTCTGCACCGGACCGTTCACGGTCGGCGGGGTGGTCAGCACACCCTCGGCGATCTGCGGGTCCTGGGCGGTGGTCTGCGCGATGGCCAGCGCGCGGCGCTCCGCCTCCTGGTCGAGCTGCCTGCTCAGCGGCGCCAGGAACAGCCCGGTCGCGAGCACCGCGACCCCCGCGGCGATCGCCACCTGCATCAGCAGCACCTGCGAGAACACCCGCCGCGGCAGACCGAGACGCAGACGGCGTGCGGGGGGAGTGGGGCTCATGCCCACGACGGTAGTGGGGTGGTCCGACGCACCCCAGGGGATGTGGTGGGGATCTCTTGACCAGTTCTTGAAAGAGGCGGTCGTTGCGGGAAGGCGGTCGCTCAGCTCGCCAGCGCCGTCGTCCTCAGCTCGCGCACGGCCACGACGTCCATCCGGGCCGGCGTGCCGAGCACCGTGGCTCCGCAGCTCTCCGGGCGGGGCGGCAGCGACGCCCTCTGCGCCACGGTCACCCGCCAGCGGCGGCCGTCGGCGTGCCCGACGGTGACCTCCCAGCGCGGGGCCGCACCGTCGGTCGTCACGACGCTCAGCAGCCCCGCCCGGTACTCGCCCGCCACCGACCGGACGGCCAGCTCGGCCGCCTGACCGGGCCGTTCCCAGGCGGAGCAGCCGCGGCACCCGTCGACCACCACGCGCCCCTCCTGCACGCCGTGCAGCGCCTCCTTGATGGTGTGCGCCTCGGCGCGGCCGTAGGCGTAGCCGTACGGCAGGACGAGCACGGTCGGCGAGAAACGATGTCCACCCAGATGGGTGACCTCCCAGACTCCGCGCACCCCCGAGGCGCACAGTTCGGCGGCGAGGGGACGGCCCAGGAGAGCGCAGCAGCGGTCGCGTTTGCCGTTGGTGCACACGAACGCCAGCGGGTCGCCCCGGTACGGCTGTCCGCCGAGCGCGGCGGCGAAGGAACGGTGATCCCCCGTTCCCAGGGCGGCGAAGTCGAGGCCGAGCAGGCGACGCGGATCGCGGGTCGTGGCGCTGTGCAGCCACACGCGGCCCGGCACGGTGTGCGCGGCGTACACCTGCCGGACGGCGGGCCCGCCGGGGTCGGCGTGGCGTCCGGGGCGGCGGATGAGCGCGACGCGGACGCCGGTTCCCTCGGCGGCCGCCTCCAGGCTCCGCCCGACGGCGGGGTCCAGGTGGCTCGAAGTGAGCGCCTTGACGCCCCACGGGCCGGGCTGTTCCAGCAGCAGCCAGGTCGTCGCCGTGGCCGCGGTACCGGAAACGGGCTCGTCGAGGCTCCGGGAGACGGTCGCGCACCTACTCACAGAGGTGAGCCTAACCTGACTCTCCGTGGGGCGACTTCCGGCCGTGGTCGTGTCCTGCTCGGGGAGGGTTCGGCCGCTGGTGGAGGCCGTGCACCGACGACCTACTCCGGCAGGGGCTGCGGGGGCCGCGGACCGACGTACTGGCCCACCGGGCGCATGCGGAGCGGGCGCTCGCCGTACTCCTCCAGGGCGTGTGCGATCCAGCCCGCCGTCCGGGCGACGGCGAAGATCGTCTCGCCGGCCGTGGCGGGCATGCCGCTGGACGCGGTGAAGACCGCCAGGGCGAGGTCGACGTTGGCGTGCAGCGGGGTGTGCCGGGCGGTGGTGGCGACGATGTCCCGGGCGGCGAGCAGGGCGGACTCCGCGCGCGGGACCTGCTCCAGGAGGCCGAACAGTACGCTCGCGCGCGGGTCCTCGCCGGTGTAGAGCCGGTGGCCGAGCCCAGGGACCCGGCGTCCCCCGCGCAGTTCGCCGGCGATCACGGGGACCGCCGTGCCCTGGTCGAGCACGTCGAGGAGCATGCGGTGGGCGTCGCCGCTCGCGGCGCCGTGCAGCGGGCCCTCCAGGACGCCGAGCCCGGCCGAGACGGCAGCGTAGGCGTGCGCGCGGGCCGAGGCGGCGACGCGGACGGCGAGCGTGGAGGCGGCCAGATCGTGGTCGGCGAGCAGGGCGAGCGCGGTGTCCAGGACCCGCAGGGACGCCTCGTCGGCGGGATGGCCGGTCAGCCGGACCCAGAGCCGGTGGGCGAGCGGAGCGTCGTCCTCGTGGTCGCGCCGGGCCGGCGGCAGCGCGGCGACGAGCGTGGGGATCAGGATCCGCGCGGTGTTCAGCACGGCGTTCTCGGACAGGTCGAAGCGCAGCGGGTCCTCGGCCGCCGCGGCGACGGCCGCCACACGGAGCCGGTCGGTGGGGGAGGCGTGCTCGGACAGCGCGTCCACCGCGCGGCGCGCGACCTCGACGGTGGGGCCGGGCGCGGTGAAGGTCACGCCCGGGGTGAGCCGGCCCGTCCACAGCCACTCCGCGACCTCCTCGTAGGAGTGACGGAGCGCCAGCTCGACGGCGTCCACGCCCCGGAAGTAGTACCGGTCGTGCTCGATCAGCGTGATCCGGGTCCGGACGGACAGGTCCCCGCCGGAGCCCGGGGTTCCGGCCGCCTCACGGCGGTGACGCCGGGCGAGGGCCTCGACCTCCTTCGCCTCGAAGGTGCTGGCACGGCCGCCGGGCTCGCGCCTGCTGCTGAGCAGGCCGCGGCTCACGTACGCGTACACCGTCTCCGGCTTCACGCCGAGCAGTTCGGCGGTCTCCTTGGTGGTCAGCAGCCTGCGCCCGGGACGGCCGGGAGCGGGTTCGTGATCGCGCATGGAGGTCACGGTAGCCGCCTCTGCACATGTTGATCGGCATGCCTTGATTCAATCAATATTGACAAGCAATTAGTCAAGCATGGACAGTCGGATCAAGTCCAGGGAGGAGAACCATGGCCATCAACAGGACCGCGACCCCGCTCATCGACGCACCGCGCGGACTCGCCGGCGTCGTCGTCACCGAGACCGAGATCGGTGACGTCCGGGGACGCGAGGGCTTCTACCACTACCGCCAGTACTCGGCCGTCGAACTCGCGCGGACCCGCGGCTTCGAGGACGTCTGGCACCTCCTGGTCCACGGCACGCTCCCGGACGCCGAGCGCCGCGCCGCCTTCGCCCACGAGACCGCGACGCTGCGGCGGCTGCCCGAGGAAGTCCGCGCGGCACTGCCCGCGATCGCCGCGGCGAGCCGCGTCTCCGGCCCGCTGTCCGGGCTGCGCACGGCCCTGTCCCTGCTGGGCTCGGCGCGGGGGCTGCGACCGGTGTACGACATCGACGCCGACCGGCGCCGCGCCGACACCCTGGCCGTCTGCGCGGCCGTACCCACGCTGCTCACCGCGCTGTACCGGCTGGGGCAGGGGCTCCACCCCGTCGAGCCGCGTGACGACCTCACGTACGCGGCCAACTACCTGTACATGCTCACGGGTGTGGAACCCGAACCGCGACGGGCGCGTGCGGTCGAGCAATATCTGATCTCAACCATTGATCATGGGTTCAATGCATCAACCTTCACGGCCCGCGTGATCGCCTCCACCGGAGCCGACGTGGCCGCCTGCCTGACCGGAGCGGTGGGTGCCCTGTCCGGGCCGCTGCACGGCGGCGCGCCCAGCCGGGCCCTGGACACCCTGGACGCCATCGGCACGCCGGAGCGGATCGACCCGTGGATCCGCGAGCGGGTGCTCGCCGGTGACCGGATCATGGGCTTCGGACACGCCATCTACCGCACGGAGGACCCCCGTTCGCGGATGCTGCGGGAGATCGCCCTCGGCTTCGGCGGTCCGCGCGTCGACTTCGCGGTGGAGGTCGAGCGCCGCGTCGAGGCGATCCTCGCCGAGCTGAAGCCCGGCCGCGAACTCCACACCAACGTGGAGTTCTACGCCGGTGTGGTCATGGAACTGTGCGGACTGCCCCGCGAGATGTTCACCCCCACCTTCGCGGCGGCACGCGTGGTGGGCTGGAGCGCCAACATCCTGGAACAGGCGGCCGACTCGAAGATCATCCGGCCGGTCGCGCGCTACGTGGGGCCGACGCCGCCGGTCGCGGTGCCGACCACCGGCTGACGCACCCGCCCCAGGAGCCCCTCCTATCCTGGACCGGCAGTCGGTCCACACGAGAGAGGTCACCCGTTGGGGAACAGCAGCGGTCCGCAGATCCCGGTCGTCGTGCTCGCCGGATTCCTGGGCTCCGGGAAGACCACCCTCCTCAACCACCTCCTGCACCGCAGCGGAGGCAGCCGGATCGGGGCGATCGTCAACGACTTCGGGGCCATCGAGATCGACGCGATGGCCGTCGCGGGCGCCCTCGGCGACTCGACCGTCTCGCTCGGCAACGGCTGCCTGTGCTGTGCCGTCGACGCCGGTGAACTCGATCTCTACCTGGAGCGGCTCGCCGACCCGGGCACCGGCATCGACGTGATCGTCATCGAGGCCAGCGGGCTCGCCGAGCCGCAGGAACTGGTGCGCATGGTGCTGGCCTGCGAGCACCCGAGGGTCGTCTACGGCGGCCTCGTCGAGGTCGTGGACGCCGCCGAGTTCGACGACACCCGCGCCAGGCACCCGGAGATCGACCGGCATCTGGCCCTCGCCGACCTGGTCGTGGTCAACAAGCTCGACCGGGCCGCCGACGGTGACCGGGTGCTCGGTCTGGTGCGCTCCCTCGCCGACCGCGCCGCCGTGGTCCCCGCCACCTACGGCCGGATCGACCCGGAGTTCCTCTTCGACTGCAGGCCGAGCGAGGAGCGGATCGGGCAGCTGTCCTTCGACGACCTGCACGAGCCCACGGAGCACACCGAGGCCGACGGGCACGATGAGCACGCGGGTCATCTGCACACCGGCTACGACAGCCTCTCCTTCGCCTCCGAGGCGCCCCTGGAACCCCGCCGGCTCATGCGCTTCCTCGACAGCCGGCCCGAGGGGCTGTACCGGATCAAGGGCTACGTCGACTTCGGGCCGTACGACCCCCTCAACCGGTACACCGTGCACGCCGTCGGCCGCTTTCTGCGCTTCTACCCGGAACCCTGGGGCGGTGCCGGCGACCGGCTCACCCAGCTCGTGCTGATCGGTTCCGGCATCGACACCGAGGCCCTCGGCCAGGAGCTCAAGGGGTGCGAGAACGACGCCCCACACGCCGACGAACGCGGCATGTGGGGCGTCCTGCGCTACGTCCGGGGCTCCGAGGAGGAGCCCGACGCGCAGCCGTACGAGGCGTCGTACGAGGCCTAGAGCACCGGTCCCGCGATCACCGCCACCGTCTTCGGCAGCGACGTGCCCGAACCGTCCCGGCGCGGGTCCAGCTCCGGCAGCTCCGCCGGGGTGCCGTTCTTCTGCGCCGCGCGCGCGGGAGCCGGGCCCGCCCAGCCCAGCGACAGGCAGTCCTCGCCCTTCAGGAACCGCTGGCAGCGCACGCCGCCCGTGGCCCGGCCCTTGCGCGGGTACTGGTCGAACGGGGTCAGCTTGGCGGTCGTCTGCACCGAGTCGTCCAGCGTGCCGCGCGAGCCCGCGACCGTGAACACCACCGCGTCGGCCGCCGGGTCGACCGCCGTGAAGGAGATGACCTTCGCGCCCTCGGCGAGCTTGATGCCCGCCATACCGCCGGCCGGACGGCCCTGCGGGCGCACGATGGACGCCTGGAAGCGCAGCAGCTGCGCGTCGTCGGTGATGAACACCAGGTCCTCCTCGCCGGTGCGCAGCTCCACCGCGCCGACGATCCGGTCACCCTCCTTCAGCGTGATGACCTCCAGCTCGTCCTTGCTGGACGGGTAGTCGGGCACCACACGCTTGACGATGCCCTGCTCGGTGCCGAGCGCCAGGCCCGGGGACGACTCGTCCAGCGTGGTCAGGCAGACCACCGTCTCGTCGTCCTCCAGGGAGACGAACTCCGCCAGCGGCGCCCCTCCGGAGAGGTTCGGCGCGGCCGCCGTCTCCGGCAGCTGGGGCAGGTCGACCACGTTGATCCGCAGCAGCCGGCCCGCCGAGGTCACCGCGCCGATCTCGCCGCGCGCGGTCGCCGGCACCGCCGAGACGATCACGTCGTGCTTGACGCGCTTGGCGCCGGCCTGCTCCGGGAACGGCTCGGCGGTCGCCGTACGGGCCAGCAGACCCGTCGAGGACAGCAGCACCCGGCACGGGTCGTCGGCCACCTGCAGGGGCACCGCGGCCACGGGGGCGCCCGCGGACTCCAGCAGGACCGTACGCCGGTCGGTGCCGAACTTCTTGGACACGGCGGCCAGTTCGGCCGAGACCAGCTTGCGCAGCTCCGCGTCGGACTCCAGGATCCGGGTCAGCTCCGCGATCTCCGCGGTGAGCTTGTCCTTCTCCGCCTCCAGCTCGATGCGGTCGTACTTGGTGAGCCGGCGCAGCGGCGTGTCGAGGATGTACTGCGTCTGCACCTCGCTCAGCGAGAAGCGCTGCATCAGGCGCTCCTTGGCCTGCGCGGAGTTCTCGCTGGACCGGATCAGCCGGATGACCTCGTCGATGTCGACCAGCGCGGTCAGCAGGCCCTCGACCAGGTGCAGCCGGTCGCGGCGCTTGGTGCGGCGGAACTCGCTGCGGCGCCGGACGACGTCGAAGCGGTGGTCGAGATAGACCTCCAGCAGCTCCTTCAGGCCCAGCGTGAGCGGCTGGCCGTCGACCAGCGCGACGTTGTTGATGCCGAAGGTCTCCTCCATCGGGGTCAGCTTGTAGAGCTGCTCCAGGATCGCCTCCGGCACGAAGCCGTTCTTGATCTCGATGACCAGGCGCAGGCCGTGCTCGCGGTCGGTGAGGTCCTTGACGTCGGCGATGCCCTGGACCTTCTTCGCGTTGACCAGGTCCTTGATCTTCGCGATGACCTTTTCGGGGCCCACCGTGAAGGGCAGTTCGGTGACGACCAGGCCCTGGCGGCGGGCGGTCACCGTCTCGATCGAGACCGTCGCGCGCATCTTGAAGGTGCCGCGGCCCGTCGCGTACGCGTCCCGGATGCCGTCCAGGCCGACGATCCGGCCGCCGGTGGGCAGGTCCGGGCCCGGGACGTGCTTCATCAGCGCGTCCAGGTCCGCGTTCGGGTACTTGATCAGGTGGCGGGCGGCCGCGACGACCTCGCGCAGGTTGTGCGGCGGCATGTTCGTCGCCATGCCGACCGCGATGCCCGAGGAGCCGTTGACCAGCAGGTTCGGGAAGGCGGCGGGCAGCGCCACCGGCTCGCGCTCCTGGCCGTCGTAGTTCGGCGCGAAGTCGACCGTGTCCTCGTCGATCGACTCGGTCATCAGACTCGTCGCCTCGGCCTGCCGGCACTCGGTGTACCGCATGGCGGCCGGCGGGTCGTCGTTGCCCAGCGAGCCGAAGTTGCCGTGGCCGTCGACCAGCGGCACGCGCATGGAGAAGGGCTGGGCCATGCGCACCAGGGCGTCGTAGATCGACGCGTCGCCGTGCGGGTGCAGCTTGCCCATGACCTCGCCGACGACACGCGCGCACTTCACATAGCCGCGGTCGGGGCGCAGGCCCATCTCGTTCATCTGGTACACGATCCGGCGGTGCACCGGCTTGAGGCCGTCACGGGCGTCCGGCAGGGCGCGCGAGTAGATGACCGAGTACGCGTACTCGAGGTAGGAGCCACGCATCTCGTCCACGACGTCGATGTCGAGGATCCTCTCCTCGAACGAATCGTCGGGCGGCGGGGTCTTCGTGCTGCGGCGGGCCATCGCTGCCGGCTCCTTGCTGAAGCGATTGACTGATCTGACGCGGACCATTGTGGACCGCGGCACTGACAACCCGTACCACGACCCGGTCCCGGGAGGTTTCCCAGCATCCCCGGGCGGGTCCGGCCAGGGCCGCGGGATCCGCTGTGGGCGTACGTCCCGCCGGAACTTCGTCGAGGTCCCGCACGGTTTGCATACAGTGGCAGGAACGGCAGGAAAACCGCGGTTTCCACAACCGCCTCCGCTCGCGAAGGGATGTACATGCCCATGGGTCACACGACCACAGCCGAGGCAGGCTCCGGGGGCCTGACAGCGACCGAGCACCGCCTGGCCAACGGTCTGCGCGTGGTGCTCTCCGAGGACCACCTGACCCCGGTCGCGGCGGTCTGCCTCTGGTACGACGTCGGCTCCCGCCACGAAGTCAAGGGGCGTACCGGCCTGGCTCACCTTTTCGAGCACCTGATGTTCCAGGGCTCGGCGCAGGTCAAGGGCAACGGTCACTTCGAGCTCGTGCAGGGCGCCGGAGGCTCGCTCAACGGCACCACCAGCTTCGAGCGCACCAACTACTTCGAGACCATGCCCGCCCACCAGCTGGAGCTCGCCCTCTGGCTGGAGGCCGACCGCATGGGCTCGCTGCTCGCCGCCCTGGACGACGAGTCCATGGAGAACCAGCGGGACGTCGTCAAGAACGAGCGCCGTCAGCGCTACGACAACGTGCCCTACGGCACCGCCTTCGAGAAGCTGACCGGCCTGTCGTACCCGGAGGGCCACCCCTACCACCACACGCCGATCGGCTCGATGGCGGACCTGGACGCGGCCACCCTGGAGGACGCCCGCCAGTTCTTCCGCACCTACTACGCGCCGAACAACGCGGTGCTCTCCGTGGTCGGCGACATCGATCCCCGGCAGACCCTCGCCTGGATCGAGAAGTACTTCGGGTCGATCCCCTCCCACGACGGCAAGCCCGCCCCCCGCGACGGCTCCCTGCCGGAGGTCATCGGCGAGCAGAAGCGCGAGGTCGTCGTCGAGGAGGTCCCGGCGCGCGCCCTGATGGCCGCCTACCGCCTCCCGCACGACGGCACGCGCGCGTGCGACGCCGCCGACCTCGCCCTGACCGTCCTCGGCGGCGGCGAGTCCTCCCGCCTCTACAACCGGCTCGTGCGCCGCGACCGCACGGCCGTCGCGGCCGGCTTCGGCCTGCTGCGGCTCGCCGGCGCGCCCTCCATGGGCTGGCTGGACGTGAAGACCTCCGGTGACGTCGAGGTGCCGGTCATCGAGACCGCCATCGACGAGGAGCTGGCCCGGTTCGCCGAGGAGGGCCCCACGCCCGAGGAAATGGAGCGCGCCCAGGCCCAGTTGGAGCGCGAGTGGCTGGACCGGCTCGGCACGGTCGCCGGCCGCGCCGACGAACTGTGCCGGTACGCCGTCCTGTTCGGTGACCCGCAGCTCGCCCTCACCGCCGTCAAGCGCGTCCTGGAGGTGACCCCCGAGGAGGTCCAGGCGGTCGCCCAGGCCCGCCTGCGCCCCGACAACCGCGCGGTTCTGGTCTACGAGCCGAAGTCCCCGGAGAAGGCTCCGGACGCCGACGTCCCCGAGGACCCGGAGCAGGAAGCCACCGTAGAGGCCGGTAACGAGAACGAGGAGACGGCCAAGTGACCCAGCTCGCCACCATGGACTTCCACCCCCAGCCGCAGCCCGGCGAGGCCAAGCCGTGGGCGTTCCCGGCGCCCGAGCGCAGCGCGCTCGACAACGGCCTGACCGTGCTGCGCTGCCACCGCCCCGGCCAGCAGGTCGTCGCCGTCGAGGTGCTGCTCGACGCGCCCCTGGACGCCGAGCCGGCCGGTCTGGACGGCGTCGCCACGATCATGGCGCGGGCCTTCTCCGAGGGCACCGACAAGCACTCCGCCGAGGAGTTCGCCGCCGAGCTGGAGCGCGCGGGCGCCACGCTCGACGCGCACGCCGACCACCCCGGCGTCCGGCTCAGCCTGGAGGTCCCGGCCTCCCGCCTGGCCAAGGGCCTCGGCCTGCTCGCCGACGCGCTGCGCGCGCCCGCGTTCGCCGACAGCGAGGTGGAGCGGCTGGTCCGCAACCGCCTGGACGAGATCCCGCACGAGCTGGCCAACCCCTCCCGCAGGGCCGCGAAGGAGCTCTCCAAGGAGCTGTTCCCGGTGGCCGCGCGCATGTCGCGCCCGCGCCAGGGCACCGAGGAGACGGTCGAGAAGATCGACGCCGCCGCCGTACGCGCCTTCCACGGCCGGCACGTACGCCCGGCCACCGCCACCGCGGTCGTCGTCGGCGACCTCACCGGCGTCGACCTGGACGCGCTGCTCCTCGACACCCTGGGCGCCTGGACGGGCACCCCGGGCGAGCCGCGGCCCGTGCCGCCGGTGACCGCCGACGACACCGGACGCGTGGTCATCGTGGACCGGCCCGGCGCCGTGCAGACGCAGCTGCTCATCGGCCGCGTCGGCCCCGACCGGCACGACCGTGTGTGGCCCGCCCAGGTGCTCGGCACCTACTGCCTCGGCGGCACCCTCACCTCCCGCCTGGACCGCGTCCTGCGCGAGGAGAAAGGCTACACCTACGGTGTGCGCGCGTTCGGCCAGGTCCTCAGGTCCGCGCCGGACGGCACGGGCGCCTCGATGCTCGCCATCAGCGGCTCCGTGGACACCCCCAACACCGGCCCGGCGCTGGAGGACCTGTGGAAGGTGCTGCGCACCCTCGCCGCGGACGGGCTGACCGACGCCGAGCGGGACGTGGCGGTGCAGAACCTCGTCGGGGTGGCGCCGTTGAAGTACGAGACCGCGGCCGCCGTCGCGAGCACGCTGGCCGACCAGGTCGAGCAGTACCTGCCCGACGACTTCCAGGCGACGCTGTATCAGCAGCTGGCCGCGACGGGCACGGTGGAGGCCACGGCGGCCGTCGTGAACGCCTTCCCGGTGGACCGTCTGGTGACCGTCCTCGTCGGTGACGCCGCCCAGATCAAGGCACCGGTGGAGGCGCTGGGGATCGGTGAAGTGACCGTGGTGGCGGCCGAGTAGTCCCCGTAGGGACGGCTGCTGAGTGACGGCACACGCGCGTGGGGCCCTGACGACCGACTCGTCGTCAGGGCCCCTGCTGTTCCACTCCCTTCTCCAGATGCCCGATTTGAGACGGAGGTTGCCTGTCTGCCCTGTGGGATGCGCTACAAAGGCCCGGATCGGTTTGGGGTTCGAAGCAGGCTTCCGTAGCGTCGTCCGGGCTGTTCGTCGGTAGGCAGTGCGCCGCACCCGCGGCACCGGACAGCCATCGCCGAGTCCCCGTACGGCGCGAGCCAGGGGAGCCGGGGACCCACGCAGTCCCTGGGGTGAATCGGGCGCCCGCGCCAGCGCGAGGGAGTCCGTAGGAGACCTTCCTGCTCCGAACCCGTCAGCTAACCCGGTAGGCGAGAGGGAAGGAAAGGACCAGCCACTCCATGGCGTTCATGTGCGCCACCGGGAAGCACCGCAAGCCCGGCCGGGTCAAGCGCACCACCGCTCAGGCGGCAGGCGTCGCGGCCCTCACCACCACCGGTGTCATCGGCACCCTCGCCGCCTCCCCGGCGCTCGCCGCCGAGAACACGGTGGAGCAGACCGGCCTCACGCCCGTCCTCGCCGTGAGCGACGACGTCGCCGAGCACATCGACGCACAGGCCACCGCGCAGCAGCGGGCCGCCGAGCAGAAGGCGGCCGAGGAGGCCGCGGCCAGGAAGGCGAAGGAGGAGCGCGAGGCCAGGGCCCGCGCCGCCCGGGAGGCCGAGCGCGAGCGCCTGAACGCCTTCGTCGCCCCGATAGCCGACTCCTACGTCTCCACCGGCTACCAGGCCAGCAGCTCCCTGTGGTCCTCCGGCCGCCACACGGGCATCGACTTCCACGCCGCCAGTGGCACCCCGGTCCACGCGGTCGGCTCCGGCACGGTCGTCTCCACCGGCTGGGGCGGCGCGTACGGCAACCAGATCGTGATCAGGATGGCCGACGGCATGTACACCCAGTACGGCCATCTGTCGTCCATCGGCGTCTCGGTGGGCCAGCAGGTCACCCCGGGCCGGCAGATCGGCCTGTCCGGCGCGACCGGCAACACCACGGGCCCGCACCTGCACTTCGAGGCCCGTACGACCCCCGACTACGGCTCGGACGTCGACCCCGTCGCCTACCTCCGCAAGCACGGCGTGAACGTCTGACGCCTCGTCGCACTGCATGCGAAGCCCCGGCTCACCGAGCCGGGGCTTTCGCCGTCTTTTCACGGGCGCCACCCGATCCGCTGACCAAAAAATATCCATGGATTCCGGCCCGCCGTCGGAAATTCCGGCTCATTGGAATAGAGTCACGGAACAGGCGTCCATCGTCGACGTTTCACGGGGATTAAGGCGGAGGTCGGTCATGCGTATTCCGGCGCACTCGGTGTGCACGGCCATCCGGGACGACATCGTCGCGGGTGTCTACGAGCGCGGCGGCCGGCTGACCGAGGAAGTCCTGGCCCGCCGCTACGGCGTCTCGCGCGTCCCCGTCCGCGAGGCTCTGCGCACCCTGGAGGCCGAGGGCTTCGTGGTGACCCGCCGGCACGCGGGCGCGTGCGTGGCCGAGCCGACCGAGCAGGAGGCCGCCGACCTGCTGGAGATGCGCCTGCTGCTGGAGCCGCTCGGGGCCGCCCGGGCCGCGCAGCGGCGCACCGAGGCCCATCTGAAGGTGCTGCGTGGCCTCGTCAGGCTGGGCCAGGAGCGGGCCCGCAGCGGCAACAGCGGCGACCTGCGCTCGCTGGGCGGCTGGTTCCACGAGACGCTCGCCCAGGCCTCGGGCAGCCCCTCGCTGACGGCGATGCTCAGCCAGCTGCGGCACAAGATCTCCTGGATGTACGCGGTGGAGGCGCCGTCGAGCCCGGTGGAGTACTGGGCGGAGCACGGCGCCATCGTCGACGCGGTGGCGCGCGGCGACGGCGAGCGCGCGCGGGCGGTCACGGCGCTGCACACCGAGCGCGCGACCGCCGCGCACCGGCTGCGTTTTTCCGGGGGCGCCGAGCGTGTGAGGACTTCGCAACATGCCGTAAACATGTCGGGCCTTCGGCATTAACACGGGCGCCGTATACAAAGAAGAGGTATTCGGTCGCGAAGTATTTCCGCTGCCTCAATTCCGGTGTGCGCGCAATGAGTCCGGAAACGGTGGAGCCGCGCCGCCCAGAAAAGGGCGGGGCGGCTCCGCTGTATCAGTGCGCTGGTGTTCAGACCGTCTCGGGCAGTTCCTCGAGGCCCTCGGAGACCAGCTTGGCCAGACGGTCCAGGGCGGCGTCGGCGCCCTCGGCGTCGGAGGCGAGGACGATCTCCTCGCCGCCCTGGGCGCCCAGGCCCAGGACAGCCAGCATGGAGGCCGCGTTGACGGGGTTGCCGTCAGCCTTGGCGATCGTCACCGGGACGCCTGCGGCCGTGGCGGCTCGGACGAAGATGGAGGCGGGACGGGCGTGGAGGCCCTCGGCCCAGCCGACGTTGACGCGGCGCTCAGCCATGTGTTGCTGCCCTTCAGTCTTCAGGGTTGTCTAGACCAGTTTCCCATATCGCGAAGCGTGCCCGGAGCGGACCTTCGTCCGCTCCGCCGTGGCGCCGGAACCGCGGCCTCGGTTCCGGCTTCCGTCCTCCACAGACTGCCCCGCGCCGTTGTCGGACGCGAGCCGTACTCTGGGGCCCATGCAGACCTCGGCGGACCGGCAGGACCGGCACCAATACCCCGCCCACTGGGAGGCGGACGTGGTGCTGCGCGACGGGGGTACCGCGCGCATCAGGCCCATCACCGTTGATGACGCCGACCGCCTGGTCAGCTTCTACGAGCAGGTCTCGGACGAGTCGAAGTACTACCGCTTCTTCGCGCCGTACCCCAGGCTCTCCGCCAAGGACGTCCACCGCTTCACGCACCACGACTTTGTGGACCGGGTGGGACTCGCGGCCACCATCGGCGGCGAGTTCATCGCCACCGTACGCTACGACCGCATCGGCGCGGACGGCATGCCCGCCTCGGCCCCCGCCGACGAGGCCGAGGTCGCCTTCCTGGTGCAGGACGCCCACCAGGGCCGCGGGGTCGCCTCCGCGCTGCTGGAGCACATCGCGGCGGTCGCCCGCGAGCGCGGCATCCGTCGCTTCGCCGCCGAGGTGCTGCCCGCCAACACCAAGATGATCAAGGTGTTCACGGACGCCGGCTACACCCAGCAGCGCAGCTTCGAGGACGGCGTCGTCCGCCTGGAGTTCGACCTCGAACCCACCGACCGCTCCCTCGCCGTGCAGCGCGCGCGGGAGCAGCGCGCCGAGGCCCGCTCGGTACGGCGGCTGCTCATGCCCGGCTCGGTCGCGGTCGTCGGCGTCGGCCGCGCCCCCGGCGGCGTCGGCCGCAGCGTCCTCGGCAACATCCGGGACGCCGGCTACGGCGGCCGGCTGCACGCCGTGAACAAGGCCTTCCCCGAGGACCTGGAGAAGGTCGACGGCGTGCCGGCGCACCGGCGCGTGCGGGACATCGGCGGTCCGGTGGACCTCGCCGTGGTCGCCGTACCGGCCGAGCACGTGCCCGCCGTCGTCACCGAGTGCGGGGAACACGGGGTGCAAGGGCTCGTCGTGCTCTCCGCCGGGTACGCCGAGAGCGGGCCCGAGGGGCGCGAGCGGCAGCGGGCCCTCGTCCAGCAGGCACGCGCGTACGGCATGCGGCTCATCGGCCCGAACGCCTTCGGGATCATCAACACCGCGCCGGACGTGCGCCTCAACGCCTCCCTCGCCCCGGAGATGCCCCGGCCCGGCCGCATCGGGATGTTCGCCCAGTCCGGCGCCATCGGCATCGCCCTGCTGTCCCGGCTGCACCGGCGCGGGGGAGGGGTCACCGGGGTCACCGGCGTGTCCACCTTCGTGTCCGCCGGCAACCGCGCGGACGTCTCCGGCAACGACGTCCTCCAGTACTGGTACGACGACCCCGAGACCGACGTCGCCCTCATGTACCTGGAGTCCATCGGCAACCCGCGCAAGTTCACCCGCCTCGCGCGCCGGACGGCGGCGGCCAAGCCGCTGGTCGTGGTGCAGGGCGTCGGTTCCGCGCCGCAGGGGCACACGGTGCGGGCCACCCGGCTGCCGCACGCCACCGTCTCCGCCCTGCTGCGGCAGGCCGGGGTGATCCGGGTCGACACGATCACCGAGCTGGTCGACGCGGGGCTGCTGCTCGCCCGGCAGCCGCTGCCGGCGGGGCCGAGGGTGGCGATCCTGGGGAACTCCGAGTCACTGGGGGTGCTGACGTACGACCGGTGCGTGGCGGAGGGCCTGCGGCCCTCGCGTCCGCTGGACCTGACGACCGGGGCGACGGCGGAGGACTTCCACCGGGCGCTGGGCGCCGCGCTGGCCGACGAGACCTGCGACTCCGTCGTGGTGACGGCGATCCCCGCGATCGGGGAAGCCTCGCCGGGGGAGGCGGAGCTGGCCGAGGCGCTGAGGTCGGCCGCGGCTGCCGTTCCGGGGAAGCCGGTGCTGGTGGTGCATGTGGAGCTCGGGGGGCTCGCGGAGGCGTTGTCGGCCGCGGCGAGCACCGCACCACAGGCCGCTGACACGGCACCCGGCGCCGAGGGCGGCGCCCACCCGTTCCGCCGCCCTGTGGAACGACCGCCCACCGCGCCGACGGTCCCTCCGGAAGGCACCCGCCTCATCCCCGCCTATCCCGCAGCCGAGCGGGCCGTTCGCGCCCTCGCCGAAGCGGTCCGGTACGGGCAGTGGCGGCGGGAGGCCATGGACCCCGGGAAGGTACCGGAGTACGACGACATCGACGAGAAGGGTGCCGCGCGGCTGATCGGTGAGCTGCTCGCGCGCGGGGAAGGGCTCACCATCCCCGACGCGGAGACCTGCGGCCTGCTCGGCACGTACGGCATCCCCGTGCGGCGCGCGCTGCCCGCGCCCACCCCGGACGCCGCCGCCGAGGCCGCCCGAGCCCTCGGCTACCCGGTCGCCCTCAAGGCCACCGCCCCGCATCTGAGGCACCGCGCCGACCTGGGCGGCGTACGCCTCGACCTGGCGGACGAGGAGCAACTGCGCCGGGCGTACGCCGAGTTGACCGAGCTGTTCGGCGAGCCGGAGGGGCTGCGGCCGGTGGTGCAGGGCATGGCACCGCGCGGCGTCGACACCGTCGTACGAGCCGTGATCGACCCGGCGGCCGGGGCCGTGCTGTCGTTCGGGCTCGCCGGGGCCGCCTCCCAGCTGCTCGGGGACATGGCGCACCGGCTGATCCCGGTCACCGACCGGGAGGCGACCTCGCTGGTGCGGTCGATCCGTACGGCACCGCTGCTGTTCGGCTGGCGCGGCTCCACGCCCGTCGACACCCCGGCGCTGGAGGAGCTGCTGCTGCGGGTGTCCCGGCTGGTCGACGATCATCCGGAGGTGGTCGCCGTCACCCTGGAACCGGTCGTCGTCGCCCCGCACGGGGTGAGCGTCCTCGGCGCCACGGTACGGCTCGCGCCGCCACCGGCCCGCGACGACCTGGGCCCGCGCACGATGCCGGCCTACTGATCAGGGGGACCGCATGGACATCGCCGGCCGCCCGCTGCCCGAGGGCAGCTGGTGGGACTGGGAAGTGATCGTCCGGGACGGCGGGCAGCTGCGGCTGGCCGCCGGGTACGACCTCACCTACCACCACGGCCTGGAGATCGTTTTCACCGCCCCGGGCTTCGTCGCGTGTCCCTCCGCCTTCCAGGACCCCGTCTTCCGTGAGCCCACCGCCGACGAGACGGCACGGCTGCGGGGAGCACTGGGCGAAACGCTGCCCGTCGTGGTCGCGTTCGAGGCGGACGGCGGCGGGCCCGAACCCGTCTCCTGCCTGATCGCCGCGGAGGGGCTGGCCATCCTGCCGGGGCTCGTCCAGCGGCGCCCACGCGCGCGTGCGCAGGCCGACCCCGGTCTCCGCGACTGGCCCGGACCCCCCTTGCCCACGGATTAGGATGGACGCCATGGCCAAGACCAGTACGACGACCCAGGGGCTGCGCTCGGCGATCGAGCGCAGCGGCTACTACCCGGCCCTCGTGGCCGAGGCGGTGGAGGCCGCTGTGGGCGGCGAGCCCATCCGGTCGTACCTGGTCCACCAGGAGACCACCTTCGATCAGAACGAGGTGCGGCGGCATGTGACCGTGCTCGTTCTCACCGGCAACCGCTTCATCGTCAGCCACACCGACGAGCAGGCCGCCGACAGCACCTCCCCGACGCCGTACGCCACCACCTCCACCGAGTCCGTGAAGCTGGGCCGGATCTCGTCGGTCGTGGTCAGCCGGGTGGTCGCGAATCCCGAGCAGTACGCGCCGGGCACCCTGCCCCGCGAGGTCGTGCTGACCATCGGCTGGGGCGCGGTCAGCCGCATCGACCTGGAGCCCGCAGCCTGCGGCGACCCCAACTGCGACGCCGACCACGGCTACACCGGCAACTCCACGGCGGACGACCTCAGCCTGCGCGTCAGCGAGGCCGGGGACGGCCCGGAGACGGTGCGCCAGGCGCTCGCCTTCGCACAGGCCATCTCGGAGGCGACCGCGGACATCGCCCGCTGATGTCCGCGCTCTCCGCCTGGGACCACCCGGAACCCCTCGCCCTGGACACCGCGCCGCTGCCCGAGTACGGCACCGGCTCCCTCGCCGACCTGCTGCCCACCCTGGCCGCCGGCATGGGCGTCCCCGGCATGACCGCCACGATCCGGGAACTGACCGCGGCCGACCGGGTCTGCGTCCTCCTGATCGACGGGCTCGGCTGGGAGCAGCTGCTGGCCCACCGGGACGAGGCCCCCTTCCTGACCTCGCTGCTCGGCACCTCGCGCGGCGGCACGGGGCGCCCGCTCACCGCCGGCTACCCGGCGACCACCGCGGTGTCCCTCGCCTCCGTCGGCACCGGCCTGCCGCCCGGCGTCCACGGCCTGCCCGGCTACACCGTGCGCAACCCGGCCACCGGCGAGCTGATGAACCAGCTCCGCTGGCAGCCGTACACCGATCCGCGCGCCTGGCAGCCGTACCCCACCGTCTTCCAGCTGGCGCAGGACGCAGGGGTGCACGCGGCCCAGGTGACCTCGCCCGTCTTCGAGCACACCCCGCTCACCAAGATCGCGCTCAGCGGCGGCAGCTTCCACGGCCGGCTGAGCGGCGAGGAGCGCATGGACCTCGCGGCCGAGCAACTGGCGGCCGGGGACCGCTCGCTGGTCTACACGTACTACTCCGAGCTGGACGGCGCCGGACACCGCTACGGCGTCGCCTCCGACACCTGGCGCGGCCAGCTGATGTACGTCGACCGCCTCGCCCAGCGCCTCGCCGAGCAACTGCCGCCGCGCAGCGCCCTCTACGTCACCGCCGACCACGGCATGGTCGACGTCCCCTTCGACGACGAGCACCGCATCGACTTCGACACGGACTGGGAGCTGCGCGCCGGGGTCGCCCTGCTGGGCGGCGAGGGCCGGGCGCGGCACGTGTACGCGGTGCCGGGCGCCGAGAACGACGTACTGACCGTCTGGCGCGAGGTGCTCGGCGAGCAGTTCTGGGTGGCCTCGCGGGACGAGGCGATCGCGGCGGGCTGGTTCGGGCGGCCCGGCGAGTGCGCCGAGCGGGTGTACCCACGGCTCGGTGACGTGGTCGCGGCCGCGCACGACGAGGTCCTGATCATCGCGTCCGAGCGGGAGCCGAAGGAGTCGTCGCTGGTCGGCAACCACGGTTCCATGACGCCCGCCGAGCAGCTGGTTCCCCTGCTCGAAGTACGCTCCTGACGCTCGCCTCCCTGTGACTACTCGTGTGACTACTCGCCGAAAGGTGCTCAACTCCTCATGCCCGAGCTGGTGTTCTTCTCCGGAACGATGGACTGCGGGAAGTCGACGCTGGCTCTGCAGATCGAGCACAACCGCTCCGCGCGCGGGCTCGTCGGCATGATCTTCACCCGCAACGACCGCGCGGGCGAGGGCAAGCTGTCCTCCCGGCTCGGCCTGGTCACCGACGCGGTGGAGGTCGCCGCCCACCAGGACCTGTACGCCTCTCTCGTGGAGCACCTCTCGCAGGGCCGCCGGGCCGACTACGTGATCGCGGACGAGGCGCAGTTCCTCGCTCCCGAGCAGATCGACCAGCTCGCGCGCGTGGTGGACGATCTCGGCCTCGACGTGTACGCCTTCGGGATCACCACCGACTTCCGCTCCAAGCTCTTCCCCGGCTCGCAGCGGCTGGTGGAGCTGGCCGACCGCATCGAGGTCCTCCAGGTGGAGGCGCTGTGCTGGTGCGGCGCCCGCGCCACGCACAACGCCCGCACGATAGGCGGTGAGATGGTGGTCGAGGGCGCCCAGGTGGTCGTCGGCGACGTCAACCAGGCGGCCGGCGAAGTGGGCTACGAGGTGCTGTGCCGCCGCCACCACCGCCGTCGGATGACCGCCGCGACGGCACGGGCGGCGGCCCTCTCCCCGGACGTCCTGCCCGTCTCCTCCGGCTGAGCCCGACCAGGGCGGCCGGCCGGTCCCGCCCCGAGGGCTCAGTGCGGGTTCTGGATCACCGAGAACTCCGCGCCCTCCGGGTCCGCCACGGTCGCCACCCGGCCGTGCGGGCTGTCGTGCGGCTGTCTGATCACGCGGCCGCCGAGGTCCGCCACGTGCCGCACCGTCGCGTCGGCGTCGGCGACCTCGAAGTACGTCTGCCAGTGCGGTCCGCGATCGCGGGGAAGGGCGTGCCCGACCCCGTGCAGCCCGGCCACCGGGCGGCCGGCGAGATGGAGGGTCACGTAGTCGAAGTCCGCGGAGATCATCGGCTCCCGCTCGTAACCGAACACGGTCGCGTAGAACTTGGAGACGCTCTCGGTCTCGAAGGTCACGAGCTCGTTCCACGCGGGCGTGCCGGGCACTCCGGTGATCGTGGTGCCGAGGTGCGTGGCGCCCTGCCAGATGCCGAACACGGCCCCGGAGGGGTCCGCCGCGATGGCCAGCCGCCCGGCCTCGGCGGCGTCCAGCGGTCCGACGGCCACGGTGCCGCCGCACTCCCGTACCGTGTCGGCCGTCTGGTCCACGTCGTCCGCGGCGAGGTACGGCGTCCAGGCGATCGGCAGCCGGCGGTCCGGCGGCAGCTGGCCCATGCCGGCCACCTCGTGCCCGTCCAGCAGCGCCCGCACATACGGGCCGAGCTGCTGCGGGCCAGGCTGGAACTCCCAGCCGAACAGCTCACCGTAGAACTCCTCGGTGGCGTCCAGCCCGTGCGCCATCAGGCTCACCCAGCAGGGCGTGCCGGGCGCGCGCCGCGCGTGCGGGCCGGCCGGCTCCCGTGCCTCGGTCATCGATCACTCTCTCCCCGGCCCCTCGCGGTGGCCGTGTCGCTTCCGCTCCCCGGAAGGGCTGTCCATGCCGGCGGCGGGTACGCCCGTGCCGCTGCCCGCATCCTCCACGCCGCGACGGGACTTACCGCGCCGACGCTCGGCTGTACCTACGGGAGGATGCCCGGTCTGCCGTCTTCCGCCGCTTCCTGACGATGGCCGGCGGGCGTCCGCCGGTTGTACAACACGTGCTCGACCCCGTACGCCCGGTGATCGAGCCTGTCCGGCCGAGCAGAGTAGTCGGACCTGGACGCCGCGGCCACCCCTGGCGTATGCATGGCGCCATGACAGCCATCATCACTACAACCCAACTCGCTGCCGACCTGACCGGCGACCGCCCGCCGGTGCTGCTGGACGTGCGCTGGCAGCTGAGCGTGGCGAAGGCGGCGGGTGCGCCGGCCTTCGACGGGCGGGCCGAGTACGCGGCCGGGCACATCCCCGGTGCGGTCTTCGTCGACCTGGACCGGGAACTGGCCGGAGAGCCCGGCCGGAACGGCCGGCATCCGCTGCCGGACCTCGCGGAGTTCGGCGCCGCGATGCGCCGTGCGGGCGTGTCGGCCGGCCGTCCGGTCGTCGTGTACGACGGCGGCCAGGGCTGGGCGGCGGCGCGCGCCTGGTGGCTGCTGCGCTGGACGGGTCACCCGGACGTGCGGGTCCTCGACGGCGGATTGCCCTCCTGGGAGGGCGAGCTGTCGAACGAGGTGCCGGATGTGGCCGAGGGAGACTTCCGGCCGGTTCCTGCCGCGTCGGGTCTGCTGGACGCGGACGGGGCCGCGGCCCTGGCCCGCACGGGTGTGCTGCTGGACGCACGGGCGGGGGAGCGGTACCGCGGTGAGGTGGAGCCGATCGACCGGGTCGGCGGCCACATCCCGGGCGCGGTGTCGGCACCGACGACGGAGAACGTGGGCCCCGACGGCCGTTTCCTGCCCCCGGCCGAGCTGCGGGACCGCTTCAAGGCCCTGGGCGTCTCCACGGACACCGAGGTCGGCGTGTACTGCGGCTCGGGCGTCTCCGGCGCCCACGAGGTCCTCGCGCTCGCGGTGGCCGGCATTCCGGCGGCGCTGTACGCCGGTTCCTGGTCCGAATGGTCCTCGGACCCGTCCCGTCCGGTGGCGGTGGGCGCGGATCCGCAGTAGCGCCAGCCGGGGAGCGGGGCACACACGCGTGCGGCCGGAAAGCCGGGCACGCACGCGTGCAGCCGGAAGGTGGGGGCACGCACGCGTACCCCCACTTTTCCGTTTCCGTACGGCCGGTTACTCCTGCTTCTTGCGGCGCGTGCCGAACACGATCTCGTCCCAGCTCGGCACGGCGGCACGGCGGCCTGGGCGGACGCCGTCGGCCTCCGCCTGGCGGTCGGTGGCGCCGATGAGCCGGTCGCGGTGGCTGCCGACGGAGCGGGGCATGAGGACGTCCGCGTAGGCCGAGCCGGCCGAGGCGGCGGGGGCCGGCGGCTCCTCGGCCGCCGGTTCGTCGGCGGGCTCCTCCGGTGTCTCCGCCGGGCGCTCCGGGACCACCAGGTCACCCCGGAAGCTCGGCACCGCCTCCAGCAGGCTGGTCAGCGAGTCGCGTTCGCCCGTGCTCTCCTCGGCGGGCTCGGACGGCTGCGCGGGCAGGCTCGGCCGCTCCCGCTCGCTCCGCTCCAGCGCGCGGTCCATCGAACGCTCGCGTGGCAGGCGGGCGATGCGCGGCACGAACGGGAAGCTCGGCTCGGGCACGGCGAGGTCGTCGGACTCGCCGATCAGCGAGCGTGCCTCGTCGTCCACGGCCTGCACGAGCCGCCGGGGCGGGTCGTACGTCCAGCTCGCCGAGTGCGGTTCGCCCGCGACTCGGTAGACGAGGAGCACCTCCCAGGTGCCGTCGTCGCGGCGCCAGGAGTCCCACTGCACGGTGTCCTTCTCGGCGCCGCGCAGCAGCAGCCGCTCCTGCACCGCCTCGCCGAGCAGCGGCCCGGAGTTCTCGCCGGGGCGGCGGACCGGGGTCTTGCGGGCGCGCTCGGCCATGAAGGCACGCTCGGCCAGCACGGGACCCTCGAAGCGGCGGACCCGGTCGACGGGGATGCCGGCGAGCTGCGCGACCTCCTCCGCGGTGGCACCCGCGCGTATACGCGCCTGGATGTCACGCGGGCGCAGATGGCTCTCGACCTCGATCTCGATCTGGCCGAGGCGCGGCCGGTCGCCGCGCACGGCGGCGCGCAACCGTTCGTCGATCGGAAGGGTGTACTCCGTTGCGTCGGCAGCCTTGAGCACCAGCCGTGTGCCGTCATTCGAGACGGCCACGACACGCAGTTCGGGCATGGGGACCTCCCGGGTGGTGCCTGCCGACGTCACGTGCGTCGCTGCTTCCGCTAGTCGAGTGTGGCCTGCCCGGGTGCAGCCTGCCACAACCTTGCCGAGTTGCCCGGCGTGTCGGGCACGGGCCCTGGGTCGCCGTTATGGCACGGTTACCTATTCGCAACGCTAAGTGACCAAAACTGTCACCCTGTGCAACTAGCCCCCTCCCGGCGGTCCTTCAAGGCCGCGGACACCCTGGTGGGGGACCGGACCCAGGGCTCGCAACAGTACTCCATTTGGACCATGTGCGTGGATGGGCGCGCCGCCCAACTTCTGGCAAGGCTCGCGACTTGGCCGCCGGCAAGCGGTTTTGCCGATCACGAACGTGGCGAACTTCACGCAATCGCCAGAAACGGAACTAATGGTTTCTGGCGCGCGTCCCTCTTTCGTGCAGCCGGTGGACCGATGTCGATCAAGTACGGGAAAGGCAGGCAAGTTCCGGGTATGCGTGAAACGCCCGATGCGGGTCGCAAACGGATCGACCTGAGCGTCCCCCAGGTCGCGGGCGGTGCCCTCGCGGCCGTCGTGGCGGCCAAACTGGCGTCGTACTTCGGGGTGTACGGCACCATCCTCGGCGCGGGTGTCGTGAGTGCCGTCGCCACCTGCGGGGGCTCGCTGTTCCAGCACTTCTTCAAGCGGACCGGGGAGCAGTTGAGGGAGGCGACGGTCACGGCCCGTCCCAGGGGGCAAGTGCCACCGGCTCCGGGCGAGTTCACCGAGGGCACCGTCTACCGCGCGGGAGTGAGGAGCCGACGGCGGCCGGTGGTCGCGGCCGCCGTCGTGTTCGGGGTGACCATGGCCGGTGTCACGACGTACGAACTGGTGTCCGGCAATGCCTTCAGCGGCGGCAGGGGCACGACGGTCAGCGACGCCGTCACCGGCCGGAGCTCGCACTCCTCGACGTCCGATGCGCCCGCCGGGTCCGGGGACGCACCGCCGCCTTCGCGCATCCCGTCCCGCGCACACGCACCCGATGCCGGCGGCGGTACGGCCCACAGCGCGACGCCGACGCCCGGCGACTCCCCGGGCGGGCAGGCCGGCGGCGGCCCGAGCCCGTCCCCGACCCCCACGCCCAGCGGATCCGCCCAGACGCCTACGACCCCAGAACCCTCCGCAAGTAGTCGTTCTGGAACAGCCGTTCCGGGTCAAGGCGGTCCCTCAGCGCGGTGAACTCGCCGAAGCGCGGGTAGACGCGCGCGAAGTACTCGGCGTCCCGGGTGTGCACCTTGCCCCAGTGCGGCCGGCCCTCGTGGGCCGTGAAGATCCGCTCGGCGGCGGTGAAGTAGGCCTGGTACGGCGTGCCCCGGAACATGTGAACGGCGACGTAGGCGCTGTCCCGCCCCGAGGCGGCGGAGAGGGTGATGTCATCGGCCGGGGCGGTGCGCACCTCGACGGGGAAGCTGACGCGCAGCCCCGAGCGTTCGACCATGGACTTCAGCTCGCGCAGCGTCTCCGCCAGGGCCGCGCGGGGGACGGCGTACTCCATCTCCACGAAGCGCACCCGGCGCGGCGAGGTGAAGACCTTGTAAGGGATGTCCGTGTACGTCCGCGCTGACAGCGCCTTGCTGGAGATCCGCGCGATGGCGGGAACGGCGGCGGGGGCGGCGCGGCCGACCCACTGGGCCACCTGGAAGACGCCGTTGGACAGGAACTCGTCCTCGAACCAGCCGGCCAGCTGCCCCACGGGCTGTTCGGGACCGGCGCTGCGGTTGTTCCGCTTGGTGTTGGTGTTGCCGGTGTGCGGGAACCAGTAGAACTCGAAGTGCTCGTTCTCCGCCCAGAGTTGGTCGAACTCGGCGAGGACCCGGTCGAGGGGCATCGGCTCCTCGCGCGCGGTGAGCAGGAACAGAGGTTCCACGGCGAAGGTGATCGCGGTGATGATGCCGAGGGCACCGAGGCCTATTCGGGCGGCCGCGAAGACCTTCGGATTCTCCTTCTCGGAGCAGGTCAGCACCGAGCCGTCGGCCGTGACGAGTTCGAGCCCGGTGATCTGGGCGGCGATCGAGGCCGACTCACGGCCCGTGCCGTGTGTGCCGGTGCTGGTGGCCCCGGAGACCGTCTGCTCCATGATGTCGCCCATGTTGGTGAGCGACAGTCCCTCGCGCGCCAGAGCCGCATTGAGTCTCTTGAGCGGGGTGCCGGCCTCCACGGTGACCGTCATGGCTTCACGGTCAATCTTGCGGATTCCGGTCAACAGTTGAGGGCGGATCAACACACCGTCGGTGGCCGCGATGGACGTGAAGGAGTGCCCGGTCCCGACCGCCTTCACCTTCAGACCGTCCTCGGCGGCCCGGCGTACCGCGGCGGCCAGCTCCTCCACCGACGCCGGCGCGACCTGCCGGGCGGGCCGGGCGGAGACGTTCCCGCCCCAGTTACGCCAGGTGCCGTTCTTCCCGCTCGCTGTGCTGCTCAACGGTGCCTCCCCGACCCGCGGCCGGCCTGCGCAGCCGGCGGTACCCGAGGAAACCGACCGCGACCGCGACGGCCCCGGACACGGCCGGAACCCCGTACCCGGCCCGTGCCCCGGCGGCGTCGATCACCGAGCCGGCCACGGAGGAGCCGAGCGCGACACCGACCGCGAGGCCGGTGCTCACCCAGGTCATGCCCTCGGTGAGCCGCGCGCGAGGTACGTGCTCTTCGATGAGGGACATCGTCGTGATCATCGTCGGTGCGATGGACAGCCCCGCAACGAACAGCGCCACGGCCAGAAGCGGCAGGTTTCCGACCAGTAGGAGGGGGATCATACTCACGGCCATCGCCGCCACGCCCAGCAGCCAGCGGCGTTCCGGCGCCCCGGTGAACCGCAGCAGCCCGAAGACCGCCCCGGCCACGCAGGATCCGGCCGCGTACAGCGCCAGGACCACGCTGGCGGCGCCCTTGTGGCCGCGCTCGTCGGCGAAGGCGACGGTGACCACGTCCACCGAGCCGAAGATCGCACCGGTCGCCATGAAGGTCGCCACCAGCACCTGGAGCCCGCCCGAGCGCAGGGCCGTACCGCCGCCGTGCTGCTCGCGCGGGTGCGGTTCGGGTTCGGTGGCGCGCTGGGCGGTGAGCCAGAAGACGCCGGCGGCCAGGAAGCAGGCGGCGAGCAGCGGGCCGGCCTCCGGGAACCAGGCCGTGGACAGGCCGATCGAGATGATCGGGCCGAAGATGAAGCAGATCTCGTCGACGACCGACTCGAACGAGTACGCGGTGTGCAGCTTGCCGGTGCCCCGGTACAGCGCCGCCCAGCGGGCCCGGATCATCGCGCCCAGGCTCGGCACGGAGCCGATCCCGGCGGCGCAGACGAACAGCACCCACTCCGGCCACTTGGCGTGCGCCGCGAGCAGCAGCCCGGCCGCCGCCGTGAGGGCCACCAGGGTCGCGGGGCGCAGCACCCGGCGCTGCCCGTGCTGGTCGACGAGCCGGGAGATCTGCGGCCCGATCACCGCGGCGGACAGCGCGATGGTGGCCGACAGCGCGCCTGCGAGCCGGTACCGCCCGGTCAACTGGGAGACCATCGTGACCACGCCGATGCCCATCATCGACAGCGGCATCCGGCCGAGGAATCCCGCGGCGGAGAACGCCTTGGTGCCGGGTTCGGTGAACAGGGCTCTGTAGGGGCTGGGCACGGGGTCTCCGAAGCGGCTCGGTAAGGCGCGAATGCGGCTGATACAGGTTACGAGTTAGGCGACCCTAAGCGCACCTTGTTGGCCGGCAGGAAAAACCGGCATAAACCGACTGGAACCCGACTCGTCACCCTGCTGTTTCCTGGCTGTCAGCACCGAGTGGCAGGATCGAGACATGCCAGACGCGCTCGATGCCACCCCGTACGACGCCCTGCTCCTGCTCTCCTTCGGCGGTCCCGAAGGCCCGGACGACGTGGTCCCGTTCCTGGAGAACGTCACGCGCGGACGCGGCATCCCGAAGGAACGCCTGAAGGAAGTCGGGCAGCACTACTTCCTGTTCGGCGGGGTCAGCCCCATCAACGACCAGAACCGCGCCCTCCTGGACGCCCTGCGCAAGGACTTCGCCGAGCACGGCCTGGACCTGCCCGTCTACTGGGGCAACCGCAACTGGGCGCCGTATCTGACGGACACCCTGCGCGAGATGGCCGCCGACGGCCGCCGCCGCATCCTGGTGCTGGCCACCAGCGCCTACGCCTCCTACTCGGGCTGCCGCCAGTACCGCGAGAACCTCGCGGACGCGCTGGCCACGCTGGAGGCGGAGGGCCTGGAGCTGCCGAAGATCGACAAGCTCCGGCACTACTTCAACCACCCGGGCTTCGTCGAGCCCATGATCGACGGTGTGCTGCGCTCCCTCGAAGACCTCCCCGAGGACGTCCGCGCCGGCGCCCACATCGCCTTCACGACGCACTCCATCCCGACCTCCGCCGCCGACACCTCCGGCCCCGTCGAGGTCCACGGGGAGGGCGGCGCCTACGTCGAGCAGCACCTGGACGTGGCCCAGCTGATCGCCGACGCCGTCCGCGAGCGCACCGGCGTCGACCACCCCTGGCGGCTCGTCTACCAGTCCCGTTCGGGCGCCCCGCACATCCCGTGGCTGGAGCCGGACATCTGCGACCACCTCGAGGAGCAGCACGCGGCGGGCGTCCCGGCCGTGGTCATGGCGCCCATCGGGTTCGTCTCCGACCACATGGAGGTCCTGTACGACCTCGACACCGAGGCCAAGGCCAAGGCCGAGGAGCTGGGCCTGCCGGTGCGCCGCTCGGCCACCGTGGGCGCCGACCCCCGGTTCGCCGCCGCCGTCCGGGACCTGATCATGGAGCGCGCCGCCGTGGCGCGCGGTCAGGAGGTCACCCCGTGCGCCCTGGGCACGCTGGGCGCGAGCCACAACCTCTGCCCGGTCGGCTGCTGCCCGGCCCGTGCGCCCCACCCGGCCGCCGCCGGCGCCGACAGCCCCTACGCGTGAGGAGACCCGTGACCGACCCCCTGCACCGGGAACTGCTGGAACTGGCCCAGGAGGCCGCCCGCCGCGCCGGTGAGCTGCTGCGGGACGGCCGCCCGGCCGACCTGGCCGTGGCGAGGACCAAGTCCAGTCCGATCGACGTCGTCACCGAGATGGACATCGCGGCGGAGAAGCTGATCACCGATCTGATCTCCGGCCGGCGGCCCGACGACGGCTTCCTCGGCGAGGAGGGCGCCTCCGTGGCCGGCACCAGTGGTGTGCGCTGGGTGATCGACCCGCTCGACGGCACGGTGAACTACCTGTACGGGCTGCCGACCTGGGCGGTGTCCATCGCGGCCGAGCGGGACGGGGAGACGGTCGTCGGGGTGGTCGCCGCCCCGATGCGCGGCGAGACGTATCACGCGGTACGAGGCGGCGGCGCATGGGCCACCGGCGCATGGGAGGGCGACCGGGCGCTCGCCTGCCGCCCCGCGCCCCCTCTCGACCAGGCGCTGGTCTCCACCGGCTTCAACTACGTCGCCGAGGTCCGCGCCCACCAGGCCCAGGTGGCCGGCCGGCTGATCCCGCTGCTGCGGGACATCCGCCGCAGCGGCTCGGCGGCGGTGGACCTGTGTGATGTGGCCTGCGGCCGGCTCGACGGGTACTACGAGCGGGGCCTGAACGCGTGGGACTTCGCGGCAGGTGACCTGATCGCCCGGGAGGCGGGCGCGCTGGTCGGTGGACGGCCCGGGGAGCGGCCGTCACGCGATCTGACCGTCGCCGCCTCCCCGGGGGTGTTCGAGCCGCTGCAGGGGCTGCTGGAGGAGTTCGGGGCGTGGCACGACTGAGCGCGACCGTCCCCGGCCGCTGAACGCAAAGGGACCCCGGCGCTGGATTCGCCGGGGTCCCCTCTTGCGCTTTCGGGCCGATCAGACGCGTGACGCGCCGACCTCCACACCGTGTTCGGCGGCGAGGCGTCGCAGGTCGTCGAGCTCTGCCTGCTCCACTTCGACGAGGAAGTCGTCACCCTCGTCACGAGCCCGCGACAGGTCGGACTCGGTCGCCCTTATGCGCTGCAGAAGTCCTGCGGTGAAAGCGTCCATGCTGCGCCCCCTCGTCCTGGGTCGTGGGTCGGTGGCACGGGGGTGTGCCTGTTGGGAAAAGGACGATCACGTCTCTCACGGGTGCCCAGCGCTGCCCTGCCGGGCGGCGACGGTGCCGGACACCCGCGCCCACTCTGCGGAAGCGGATCGCGGAGTACCGCATGGTGCTGCGGCACATGCAGAGCGTGATCGCGGGGTGTAAAGCCGTCCTCCCCCCGCTCCCTCACCCGGAAACCTCAACCGGAGGAGAAAATCTCGTATTCCTGCCCCGGGGCACCGATCTGTGCGGTCCACAACCCGCCTTACAGCCGACTTACGGCCGAAAAGGGCAGGATGGAGGTCACACCCCACGAACACCCCTGCCCGCACGCGCCGACGGCGCGCTACGCGGGTGGACATGAGGAAGGACAAGCGACGTGCGCGTACTCGTCGTCGAGGACGAGCAGCTGCTCGCCGATGCGGTGGCCACCGGACTGCGCCGGGAGGCCATGGCCGTCGACGTCGTGTACGACGGTGCGGCCGCCCTGGAGCGCATCGGCGTCAACGACTACGACGTGGTCGTCCTCGACCGCGACCTCCCGCTGGTGCACGGCGACGACGTCTGCCGCAAGATCGTCGAGCTGGGCATGCCCACCCGCGTGCTCATGCTCACGGCGTCCGGCGACGTCAGCGACCGTGTCGAGGGCCTGGAGATCGGCGCCGACGACTATCTGCCCAAGCCCTTCGCGTTCAGCGAACTGATCGCGCGCGTGCGCGCCCTCGGCCGCCGCACGAGTGTTCCCCTGCCGCCGGTCCTGGAGCGCGCCGGCATCAAGCTGGACCCGAACCGCCGCGAGGTGTTCCGCGAGGGCAAGGAGATCCAGCTCGCGCCCAAGGAGTTCGCGGTGCTGGAGGTGCTCATGCGCAGCGAGGGCGCCGTGGTCTCGGCCGAGCAGCTGCTGGAGAAGGCCTGGGACGAGAACACCGACCCGTTCACCAACGTCGTACGGGTGACCGTGATGACCCTGCGGCGCAAGCTGGGCGAGCCGCCGGTGATCGTCACCGTCCCCGGCTCCGGCTACCGGATCTGATCGGCCATGGCCGCCACCCCCGCGCCGCCCCAGGCGCCACCGAAACCCACCTGGGACCCCAGAAGGCCGCAGGCCCCCTTCCCGTGGCTGCGCCCGACCATCCGCATACGGCTCACGCTGCTGTACGGCGGCATGTTCCTGATCGCCGGCATCCTGCTGCTGTCGATCATCTACCTGCTGGCCGCGCAGGCGATCAGCACCGGCAACCAGCCGCTGTTCAAGATCGTCAGTGGTACGTCGATCCGGGTCTCCAGCGACAACTGCCCCGCGATCAACACCACCAGCCTGCCGCTGTCGGAGTTCAACGACGCGATCGCCCAGTGCGTGGACCACCAGCGCCAGGCGGCCCTGGACGACCTCCTCAGCCGTTCGCTCCTGGCCCTGCTGGGCCTCGCCGTGATCGCGTTCGCGTTCGGCTACGCGATGGCCGGCCGGGTGCTGTCCCCGCTCGGCCGGATCACCCGTACCGCCCGCCAGGTGGCCGGTTCCGACCTGTCCCGCCGGATCGAGCTGGACGGCCCGGACGACGAGCTGAAGGAGCTGGCGGACACCTTCGACGACATGCTGGAGCGGCTGCAGCGGGCCTTCACCGCCCAGCAGCGCTTCGTCGGCAATGCCTCCCACGAGCTGCGCACCCCGCTCGCGATCAACAGAACGCTCCTCGAGGTGCATCTGTCGGACCCGAACGCACCCATGGAGCTGCAGCAGCTCGGAAAGACCCTGCTGGCCACCAACGAGCGCAGTGAGCAGCTGGTCGAGGGCCTGCTGCTGCTCGCCCGCAGCGACAACCAGATCGTCGAGCGGGGGCCCGTCGACCTGGCCGAGGTCGCCACCCAGGCCATCGACCAGGTGCACGCCGAGGCCGAGGCCAAGGGCGTGAAGATCCGCGGCGAGCGCAAGCCGGCGGTGGTGCAGGGCAACGGCGTGCTGCTGGAGCGGATCGCGCTGAACCTGGTGCAGAACGCAGTCCGGTACAACGTGGCCGAGGATGGCTGGGTCGAGGTGAACACCGAGGTCCAGCACGGGCAGGCGGTGCTGATCGTCACGAACACCGGGCCGGTGGTGCCGGCGTACGAGATCGACAACCTCTTCGAGCCCTTCAGGCGGCTCCGTACGGAGCGCACGGGCAGCGACAAGGGGGTGGGCCTCGGCCTGTCCATCGTCCGGTCCGTGGCCCGCGCGCACGGCGGCCACATCGTGGCGCAGCCCCGCGAGGGCGGCGGCCTGGTGATGCGGGTCACGCTTCCGCTGTGATCCGTGACCGAGCGTGACCGGGCCGTCCGACCGGGTGGCGCGGGCTCGGGCCGACACACGCGGGAGATGTTCGCTTGACGCGGAATTTTCCAGCCGCCGAATGGGCTTGCTGTTGTGTGATCGATCACATGGGCGGATTTTCAGCCATGTACGCTCCGTGATCATGAAACATGGCGGAAAGCCGGGAAAGTCCTGGTTTTCAGGGCACTTGATCACGGGAAGTACACGGTGAGGCGCCTTTGAGGTGCGGCATTGGAACCGTGTACGGTCCTCACCGCCATCCAAGCCGATCACTCTTGAGGGGTCGGGTTGGGTGTCGATTGAGTAACAGACCTTGATGTGAGGCAAAATCTCCGCCTCAGGTCGGGCACAAGTCCGGCCTCTCACGCGTTACGTGCGCTGGAGACACCGCAGACACCCAGAGGGGGAGAGCGATATGGCAACCGATTACGACACTCCACGCAAGACCGACGACGACGTCGACTCGGACAGCCTTGAAGAGCTGAAGGCCCGGCGGAACGACAAGTCCACCTCGTCGGTGGACGTCGACGAGTTCGAGGCCGCCGAGGGTCTCGAGCTGCCCGGCGCCGACCTCTCGAACGAGGAGCTGGCCGTCCGGGTGCTGCCGAAGCAGCAGGACGAGTTCACCTGCATGAGCTGCTTCCTGGTGCACCACCGCAGCCAGCTGGCCAGGGAGAAGAACGGTCAGCCGATCTGCCGCGACTGCGACTGAGGTCGGGTCGGCCGTGTCTGGCTCGACCCCTCCCCGGAAGCGCCGCTTCCCCCTGGGGCAAGCGGACGAAGGGCCGTCCGACGGCCCGCACGGCGCGCGTGACGACGAGCGGGGCGCACCCGGAGTGGTGGCCCCGCTCGAACCGGCGACCGACCGGGCAGACCACCCGGCGCCGGTACGGCAGCCCGCGCCCGTCGCCCGGCGGCGGGCCGCGGTGATCAGCGAGAGAGCCCGGGACATGGCCCGGGAAGGGGTCCGCAGGGGCGGCAGCCGTGCTCGCGCGGGCCTGGGCTACCTCGTGGACCGGATCATCGAGATCGCTCCGCGGGTCCCCGTGCGCGACCTCGCGACCCTGCGCCGGCAGTTCCCGGGCGTCGGGCCCGAAGAGCTCGCCGACAAGCTGGTGGCGGGCGCGGCGGCCGGCACCTCGACGGTCGGAGCGGGGATCGGAGCGGCGGCGATGCTGCCGGTGCCGCCCGCGATGCCGACCGAACTGGCCGCGGAGATCACCGGAGTCGCCGCGATCGAGCTGAAGCTCATCGCCGAGCTGCACGAGGTCTACGGCGTACGGCCGCCCGGGAACCTCAAGACCCGCAGTACCGCGTATCTGTCCTCCTGGTCGGGGGAGCGCGGGATCGACGTGATGAAGCCGTCGACGTACGACACCGCCCTCGGCGGCCGCATGAAGCGCGAACTGCGCCAGCAGATCATGAAGCGGATGGTCCGGGACCTGCCCAACCTGATGCCGTTCATGGTCGGCGCGGCGGTGGGCGCCGTCATGAACCGCCGGGACACCAAGAGGCTCGCCGCCCATGTCCGGGCCGACCTGCGCAAGATCCAGGTGCCGTGGGACGAACTGCCCGAGCTTCCGCCGCTGGAGGAGCCGGCCGAGCCCTTGAAGCTGCGCGACCTGCCCGAAGAGCTCTAGACATCCGCCAAGAGCGTCCTGGCGCCCACCAGGGCCTTCAGGCGTTCGCCTTGCGCGCGGCCTCGATCGCCGCCGCCAGCCGCTCCGGCTCCCGCGTCGACAGGTACAGGTACGGCGTGGGGTCCTCCGGGTCGGTGACCTCCACCCGCAGCGCCGTCGGGATGTAGGCGCGCAGCAGCAGGAAGGCGCGGGTGTCGGCCTTGTACGTCCGCCAGGCGCGGGCCTCCTCCGCGTCCAGCACCTCGGACTCGCCCAGCGCCGACACCGGGATCTTCGCCTCGCCCGCGACCAGCGAGTCGCCCACCACCCGGATGCGCTGGGAGCCGTACGCGCTCGCGACCACCGCCGCCGCGGCGGTACCGCCGACCAGGCCGCCGAGCAGCGGCAGGGTGCCGAAGGGAAGCAGGATCAGGGCGAAGGAGACGCCCACGAGAAAGCTGATCAGCCACCACGAGCGGGGGGTGGTGAGACGTTCTTCGTAGGGGGTGGCGGAGAGCTGCATGGAGCCAAGCTTGGCACGGGATCCGAAGTTGGCCACGGTCAGGGGCAGTCAGCGCGAAGCGCGGTCAGGCAGGGCGGTGGTGGGTGACGGACGGGCGGGTAAGGTCTGCGCCTGTGAGTGGTAGTTCCGTAAGCCTTCAGCCTCCCGCCGACGCGGTGAAACCGGTACGGCACCCCGACGCGCCCGCGCCCGGAGAACTCCTCGGCGCCCATTACGAACACTGTTTCGGGTGTGGCCCCGGGCAGCCGCACGGACTGCACCTGGAGGCCCGGGCCGGCGAGGGTGTCTCGCTGACCGCCGAGTTCACCGTCCAGTCCGCCCACCAGGGCGCCCCGGGCCTCGCGCACGGCGGAGTGCTGGCCACGGCCCTCGACGAGACCCTCGGCTCGCTGAACTGGCTGCTGCGGACCATCGCCGTCACCGGCCGGCTGGAGACCGACTTCGTGCGGCCCGTGCCCGTCGGCACCACGCTGTACCTGGAGGCCGAGGTCACCGCCGTCGCCGGCCGGAAGATCTACTCCACCGCCACCGGACGCATCGGCGCCCCCGACGGGCCCCTCGCGGTCCGCGCCGACGCCCTCTTCATCGAGGTCAAGGTCGACCACTTCATCGACCACGGCCGCACGGAGGAGATCCAGGCCGCCATGAGCGACCCGGACCGGATCCGGCGTACCCGCGCCTTCGAGGTGAACCCGTGAGCCGTGGTCCCCTGAACGTGCTGCTCCGCCGCGTCGACCCCGACGTACCCCTTCCGGCGTACGAGCATCCGGGGGACGCCGGAGCCGATCTGCGCACGACCGAGCCGTGCGAACTGGGACCCGGGGAGCGGGCCGTCCTCCCCACGGGTGTGTCGATCGCCCTGCCCGAGGGGTACGCGGCCTTCGTGCACCCGCGTTCCGGGCTCGCCGCTCGCTGCGGTGTCGCCCTCGTGAATGCCCCGGGGACGGTTGATGCCGGGTACCGTGGGGAGATCAAGGTGATCGTGGTGAATCTCGACCCGCGCGAGTCCGTGCGGTTCGAGCGCTTCGACCGGATTGCCCAACTGGTCGTCCAGCAGGTCGAGAGGGTCCGCTTCCAGGAGGTCGCGGAGCTTCCCGACTCCACGCGGGCCGAAGGGGGCTTCGGGTCCACCGGCGGCCATGCCGCGGTGGGCGGCGAGAGCGGCACAAGCGGTCAGACCGCCGATGGCGGTCCGACGGGTGGGAATCGATACGCTTCGGTCGTATCCGACCGGGAAGGACAGTGACGTGTTCGGACGTCGCAAGAAGAAGGGTGCCGCCGAGGACGCGGCCGGCGAGGCCGAGCAGGTCGTCGACAGCGTCGACACCGAGGCGGACGAGGAAGAAGAGGCCGAGCGCGAGCGCGTCCGGCTGGAGCCCGGGCCCCGGCCCGACGGGCCCTGGGACAGCAGCGAGGTGCGCGACCCGGCCGAGGGCCGCGTGGACCTCGGCGGACTGTTCGTACCGGGCGTCGACGGCATGGAGCTCAGGGTCGAGGTCGCCGGTGACGCGATCGTCGCCGCGACTGTCGTGCTGCGCGACAGCGCCATCCAGCTGCAGGCCTTCGCCGCGCCCAAGCGCGAGGGCATCTGGGGCGAGGTCCGCGAGGAGATCGGGTCCGGCATCACCCAGCAGGGTGGCATCGTCGACGAGGTCGAGGGCCCGCTCGGCTGGGAGCTGCGTGCGCAGGTGCCGGTGCAGCTGCCGGACGGCACGGGCGGTTTCCAGGTCGTGCGCTTCGTGGGCGTGGACGGCCCGCGGTGGTTCCTGCGGGGTGTGATCTCCGGGCAGGGCGCGGTGCAGCCGCAGGCCGCGGGGCTGCTGGAGCAGATCTTCCGCGACACGGTCGTGGTGCGCGGTGAGGGGCCGATGGCGCCCCGCGACCCGATCGTCCTGAAGCTGCCGAACGACGCGCAGATGGTCCCCGAAGGGGTGCAGCAGGAGGAGTCCTCCCGCTTCTCGGGCGGGATGGGCCAGCTGCAGCGCGGCCCGGAGATCACAGAGGTCCGCTGACGGCTTCAGCGGGGATGCATGGGCCGTGCCCTTCCGGGGGTGCGGCCCGTTCTCTGCGGGGTCGCGCCGTTGCCAATCCGTTCGTGGCCGTGTGGGGCACGCCGTCGTGGGGTTGCTGCGGACCGTCGTCCGCAGCAGGTCAGCGGGCTCATCAGAGTTGCGTCAAAGTTGTCCGCCGCACGCCCTCCTGTCCCGTTTGCCGTGATTGTTGGCCGTAAGGTCGACGCTGCGTAGGCGGCAGTCACGGGAAGAGAATGGAGTCATGGCACGCGGCAAGCTTCGGATCTACCTCGGTGCGGCACCCGGCGTGGGCAAGACCTACGCCATGCTCTCCGAGGCGCATCGCCGCGTGGAGCGGGGCACCGACTGTGTCGTGGCCTACGTCGAGCACTACGACCGGCCGCGCACCGAGGTGATGCTGCACGGTCTGGAGCAGGTGCCGCGCAAGCGGCTGGAGTACCGGGGCACCACCTTCGGCGAGATGGACGTCGACGCCGTGCTGCGTCGGGCGCCGGCCGTCGCCCTGGTGGACGAACTCGCCCACACGAACATCCCCGGCTCGCGCAACGCCAAGCGCTGGCAGGACGTGGAGGAGCTGCTGGCCGCCGGGATCGACGTCGTCTCGACCGTCAACATCCAGCATCTGGAGTCACTCGGCGACGTGGTCGAGTCGATCACGGGGATCCGGCAGCGCGAGACCGTCCCGGACGAGGTCGTACGGCGGGCCGACCAGATCGAGCTGGTCGACATGTCCCCGCAGGCCCTGCGCCGCCGGATGGCGCACGGCAACATCTACAAGCCCGACAAGGTCGACGCGGCCCTGTCCAACTACTTCCGCCCCGGGAACCTGACCGCCCTGCGCGAACTGGCGCTGCTGTGGGTGGCCGACCGGGTCGACGAGTACCTCAACGCCTACCGCAGCGAACACCGGGTCTCCAAGATCTGGGGCTCCCGCGAGCGGATCGTGGTCGGCCTGACCGGCGGCCCCGAGGGGCGCACCCTGATCCGCCGGGCCGCGCGGCTCGCCGAGAAGGGCGCCGGCGGCGAGGTGCTCGCCGTGTACATAGCCCGCAGCGACGGGCTGACCTCGGCCTCCCCGAAGGAACTGGCCGTCCAGCGCACCCTCGTGGAGGACCTGGGCGGCACCTTCCACCACGTCGTCGGCGACGACATACCGGCCGCCCTGCTGGACTTCGCGCGGGGTGTGAACGCCACCCAGATCGTGCTGGGCTCCTCGCGCCGCAAAGCCTGGCAGTACGTCTTCGGGCCCGGCGTCGGTGCCACGGTCGCCCGCGAGTCCGGTCCCGACCTGGACGTCCACATCGTCACCCACGAAGAGGTCGCCAAGGGCCGCGGACTGCCCGTGGCCCGGGGCGGACGGCTCGGGCGGGCACGGATCATCTGGGGCTGGGCGGTGGGCCTGGTGGGTCCGGTGGTCCTCGCGGTGCTGCTGAACTCCGTCGACCTCGGCCTCGCCAACGACATGCTGCTGTTCCTGTCCGTCACCGTCGCGGCGGCGCTGCTCGGCGGTCTGATGCCCGCGCTGGCCTCGGCGGCCTTCGGCTCACTGCTGCTGAACTACTTCTACACCCCGCCCCTGCACCGGCTGACCATCGCCGACCCCAAGAACATCGTCGCCATCGCGATCTTCGTCGGGGTCGCCGTGTCCGTGGCCTCGGTGGTGGACCTCGCCGCCCGGCGCACCCACCAGGCCGCCCGGCTGCGCGCCGAGTCGGAGATACTCTCCTTCCTCGCCGGGAACGTGCTGCGCGGCGAGACCAGCCTGGAGGAGCTGCTGGAGCGGGTCCGGGAGACCTTCGCGATGGAGTCGGCCGCGCTGCTGGAGCGGGCGGGCGACGTCGAGCCGTGGACCTGCGCCGGGCGGGCCGGATTCGGGCGCCCGCTGGAGCGGCCCGAGGACGCCGACGTCGACATGCCCGTCGGCGACCACATGGCGCTCGCGCTCACCGGCCGGGTGCTGCCCGCCGAGGACCGCCGGGTGCTCGCCGCCTTCGCCGCACAGGCCGCCGTCGCCCTGGACCGCCGGCGCCTGCAGGAGGAGGCCGACCAGGCCCGGGCGCTCGCCGAGGGCAACCGCATCCGCACCGCGCTGCTCGCCGCCGTCAGCCACGACCTGCGCACGCCCCTGGCCGGCATCAAGGCGGCGGTGTCGAGCCTGCGCTCCGACGACGTGTCCTGGTCCGAGGAGGACCAGGCGGAGCTGCTGCAGGGCATCGAGGAGGGCGCCGACCGGCTGGACCACCTCGTCGGCAACCTCCTCGACATGTCCCGCCTGCAGACCGGCACGGTCACCCCGCTGATCCGCGAGATCGACGTGGACGAGGTCGTACCGGTGGCCCTCGGCGGCGTACCCGAGGACAGCGTCGAGCTGGACGTGCCGGAGTCGCTGCCCATGGTCGAGGTCGACCCCGGGCTGCTGGAGCGCTCGGTGGCCAACCTGGTGGAGAACGCCGTCAAGTACAGCCCGAAGGGCCGGTCCGTGGTGGTCTCCGCCAGTGCCATCGCCGACCGGGTCGAGGTGCGGGTGGTGGACCGCGGGCCGGGCGTGCCGGACGCGGCCAAGGACCGCATCTTCGAGCCGTTCCAGCGGTACGGTGACGCCCCGCGCGGCGCCGGGGTCGGGCTCGGCCTCGCGGTCGCCCGGGGCTTCGCCGAGGCCATGGGCGGCACCCTCAACGCCGAGGACACGCCGGGCGGCGGACTCACCATGGTCCTCAGCCTCCGCGCGGCAGGATCGCGTCCCGAGCCCCTCGAAACAGGCCGGGACCTCGCAGAACCAGAAAGGCAGACGACTCTATGACCCGGGTGCTCGTGGTCGACGACGAGCCGCAGATCGTGCGCGCCCTCGTGATCAACCTCAAAGCGCGCAAGTACGAGGTCGACGCGGCGCCCGACGGCCGTACCGCCCTGGAACTCGCCGCCTCCCGCCATCCCGACGTGGTCGTGCTCGACCTGGGTCTGCCCGACATGGACGGCGTCGAGGTGATCAGGGGCCTGCGCGGCTGGACCCGCGTGCCCATCCTGGTCCTGTCCGCCCGGCACTCCTCGGACGAGAAGGTCGAGGCTCTGGACGCGGGCGCCGACGACTACGTCACCAAGCCCTTCGGCATGGACGAGCTGCTGGCCCGGCTGCGGGCCGCCGTACGCCGGGCCGAGCCGGTCGGGCCCGGCGAGGACGACCTGACGACCGTCGAGACCGAGGGCTTCACGGTCGACCTGGCCGCCAAGAAGGTCAACCGCGCCGGCAGGGACGTCCGCCTCACCCCGACCGAGTGGCACCTGCTGGAGGTGCTGGTCCGCAACACCGGCCGCCTGGTCAGCCAGAAGCAGCTGCTGCAGGAGGTGTGGGGGCCGTCGTACGGCACCGAGACCAACTACCTGCGCGTGTACATGGCTCAGCTGCGGCGGAAGCTGGAGACGGACCCCTCGCACCCGAAGCACTTCATCACCGAGCCGGGTATGGGATATCGCTTCGAGAAGTGAGCGGGCCGTGAAGTGAGCTGGGCTACGGCGCTGTCGGTGGGCCCCGGTACGCTTCACGTATGAGTGCTGTTCCTCGTTCCGAAAAGCCGGCCGGCCGGTTCCGGCGCATGCTCGACCGGCTCTCCTCGTCGCAGGAGGACCTGGAGTCCGAGGAGCTGCGTGAGGACGCCGAGACCTCGGGCTGTACCAAGATCGGCGACTGCCACGACCGGCAGATCGTCACCGTAACTGGTACCTTGCGCACGGTCACCCTGCGTCCCCGCGCCGGGGTCCCCGCCCTGGAGGCCGAGCTGTTCGACGGCTCCGCGGCGCTGGACGTGGTGTGGCTCGGCAGGCGTTCCATCGTGGGCATAGAACCGGGGCGCAAGCTGATCGCATCGGGCCGGATCTCGATGAGCCGGGGCCGCCGGGTGCTGTTCAACCCGAAATACGAACTGCGACCCCTCGGACGGGAGTAGCCGGTGACGTCCCTCGACAAGCCGACCGAAGGCACCGACCAGAGTCCGCCCGACGAGACCGGCGATGCCCGTGCGGTGACCGAGGCCGCGCTGTTCGAGGCGTTCGGCGGTGTCCGCGGCATGGTCGAGACGGTCGTGCCCGGCCTGCTCTTCGTCGCGATCTTCACGGTGAACAAGAACCTGCACGTGTCGGCGATCGCCGCGCTGGCCGTGTCCCTGGTCCTGGTCGTGGTCCGGCTCGCGATGAAGGACACCGTCAAGCACGCCTTCAGCGGCGTCTTCGGCGTGGCCTTCGGTGTCGCGTTCGCGATGTTCACCGGGAACGCCAAGGACTTCTACCTCCCCGGCATGCTCTACACGCTGGGCCTGGGGCTGGCCTACATCGTCACGACCCTCGCCGGGGTGCCCCTGATCGGCCTCATCCTCGGCCCGGTCTTCAAGGAGAACCTCTCCTGGCGCACCCGCAACCCGGGCCGCAAGAAGGCCTACGCGAAGGCCAGTTGGGCCTGGGGCCTGATCCTCCTCGCCAAGTGCGCGATCCTCTTCCCGCTCTACTGGTGGTCCGACACCACCAAGCTGGGCTGGGTGCTGGTCATCCTGAAGATCCCGCCGTTCCTGCTGGCGGTCTGGCTCACCTGGGTCTTCCTCGCGAAGGCCCCCGCGCCCATCGACGTCTTCGCCGAGATGGAGGCCGAGGAGCAGGCCGAGAAGGAGCGCACGGCGGCGCCGGCCGGGGAAGCGGGCGAACCGACGGGCGGCCGGCACCGCCGGGAGGCGTAGCCGCCACAGGCCGTGATCCGCGCCGGCCCGGGACCGCCGAGGTCCCGGGCCGTTCGCATGGCCTCGACACCCGTGCGGTGAGGGGGCGCGTGCTGCCGCGGCAGCGGTATGAGCGGCGCGCAGCCGACGACAGCCGACGCTCAGGGGCGGCGCTCCAGGCGTCCGCACGCGAAGGGCCCGGCGGATCCGACGATCCCCGGGCCCTCGGCGCGGCAGCGCACGGACTAGCTCGACGTGTCCTCGCGCCGCACCGACAGCAGCTCCTCCAGCTGTTCCTCGCGGGCCTGGGCGGCCACGAAGAGCAGTTCGTCGCCCGGCTCCAGGGAGTCCTCCTTGGACGGGGTCAGGACGCGGGTGCCGCGGATGATCGTGACCAGGGAGGTGTCCTCGGGCCACTCGACGTCGCCCACCTGGGTGCCGGCCAGGGCCGACTCCTCGGGCAGGGTCAGCTCGACGAGGTTGGCGTCACCGTGGCTGAAGCGGAGCAGGCGGACCAGGTCGCCGACGCTCACCGCCTCCTCGACCAGGGCGGACATCAGGCGCGGGGTGGAGACGGCCACGTCCACGCCCCAGGCCTCGTTGAACAGCCACTCGTTCTTCGGGTTGTTGACGCGGGCGACGACGCGCGGGACGCCGTACTCCGTCTTGGCGAGCAGCGAGACGACCAGGTTGACCTTGTCGTCGCCGGTCGCGGCGATGACGACGTTGCAGCGCTGCAGCGCCGCCTCGTCCAGGGACGTGATCTCGCAGGCGTCGGCCAGCAGCCACTCCGCCTGGGGCACCCGCTCCACCGAGATGGCGGTCGGGGCCTTGTCGATGAGCAGGACCTCGTGGCCGTTCTCCAGCAGCTCGCCCGCGATCGAGCGGCCGACGGCACCGGCTCCGGCAATGGCGACCCTCATCAGTGACCGCTCTCCTCTTCCGGGCCCTGGGCGAACGCCGCCTCGACCTTCTCGACGTCGTCCGCCCGCATCATCACATGCACGAGGTCGCCCTCCTGCAGCACCGTCTGCGAGGTCGGCAGGATCGCTTCGCCGAGGCGGGTCAGGAACGCCACGCGGACGCCCGTCTCCTCCTGCAGCTTGCTGATCTTGTGCCCGACCCACTTCGGGGAGGCGTGCACCTCGGCGAGCTGCACCCCGCCGGTGGGGTCGCGCCACAGCGGCTCGGCACCGGAGGGCAGCAGCCGGCGCAGCATCTGGTCGGCGGTCCAGCGGACCGTCGCCACGGTGGGGATGCCGAGCCGCTGGTAGACCTCGGCGCGGCGCGGGTCGTAGATACGGGCGGCCACGTTCTCCACGCCGAACATCTCACGGGCCACGCGCGCGGAGATGATGTTGGAGTTGTCACCGCTGGAGACGGCGGCGAAGGCGCCGGCCTCCTCGATGCCGGCCTCGCGCAGGGTGTCCTGGTCGAAGCCCACACCGGTGACCCGGCGGCCCCCGAAGCCAGGGCCCAGCCGACGGAAGGCGGTCGGGTCCTGGTCGATCACGGCGACCGTATGGCCCTGTTGCTCCAGGGTCTGGGCGAGAGCGGAACCCACTCTCCCGCAGCCCATGATGACGATGTGCACGACCGTCCTTCCGATGTCAAGAGTCATTGACTTGGCCTTAACAGGTTCTCAGACCGAGGCCCAAAGCTACACACGGGCGCCAGGGGTCGGGCACCCCCCGTGCGGGTTCCTCGTGACCACGATCGGCGATCATGCGCGTGGGCGGCGTCAGCGGTCGGTGTCCGCGATCACCGGGGGCGGGGGACGGCGAGTGATGCTGCGCACGCTGCACAGGGTCAGGATTCCGAGGCCGAGCAGGGCGAGCGTCGCCCCGATCAGCTCCGCGGGCGCGGGCATGGGACCTCCGAGGTGCGATGACATGCGGGGTCTGCCATCTAGGCACGGGGAGCGCGCGGACCACGGAATCCGCAGTTCCGCGCGCCCCCGATTTCACTCGTGAGGCAGATCCGGGACACCGGGTGGGCGGCTGCCAGTTCGAAGGCCTACGATCCTCTCTCGTGTCCAAACTGACCGACGTGCCCAAACGGATCCTGATCGGGCGCGCACTGCGCAGTGACCGGCTGGGCGAAACGCTCCTGCCGAAGCGCATCGCACTCCCCGTCTTCGCCTCCGACCCGCTGTCCTCCGTCGCCTACGCGCCGGGGGAGGTCCTCCTGGTCCTGTCCATCGCGGGTGTGTCGGCGTACCGCTTCAGCCCGTGGATCGCCCTCGCGGTCGTGGTGCTGATGTTCACCGTGGTCGCCTCCTACCGGCAGAACGTCCACGCGTACCCGAGCGGCGGCGGCGACTACGAGGTCGCCACCACGAACCTGGGCGCCAGAGCCGGCCTCACGGTCGCCAGCGCCCTGCTCGTGGACTACGTCATGACCGTCGCCGTCTCCATCGCCTCCGGCATCGAGAACCTCGGCTCGGCGATCCCGTTCGTGGTCGAGCACAAGGTGCTCTGCGCGGTCGTCGTGATCGTGCTGCTGACGCTGATGAACCTGCGGGGCGTGAAGGAGTCCGGCAAGCTCTTCGCGATCCCGACGTACGTGTTCGTCGGCGGCGTCTTCGTCATGATCGCGTGGGGCGCCGTCCGGGGCCTGATCCTCGGCGACACCATGCGCGCCCCGAGCGCCGGCTACCACATCAACGCCGAGCACCAGGGCCTCGCCGGCTTCGCGCTGATCTTCCTCCTGCTGCGCGCCTTCTCCTCCGGTTGCGCCGCGCTGACCGGTGTGGAGGCCATCTCCAACGGCGTCCCGGCCTTCCGCAAGCCCAAGTCGAAGAACGCGGCGACCACCCTCGCGCTGATGGGCGTGCTGGCCGTCACCATGTTCTGCGGCATCATCGTGCTCGCCATGACGACCAAGGTCCGCATGGCCGAGAACCCGGCCACCGAACTGATCCTGGGCGGCCACCCGCTCGGCTCCGGTTACGTCCAGAACCCGGTGATCTCCCAGGTCGCCGAGGCCGTCTTCGGCAAGGGCAGCTTCCTGTTCGTCGTCCTCGCGGCGGCGACGGCCCTGGTCCTCTTCCTGGCCGCCAACACGGCGTACAACGGCTTCCCGCTGCTCGGCTCGATCCTCGCCCAGGACCGCTACCTCCCGCGCCAGCTGCACACCCGCGGCGACCGCCTGGCCTTCTCCAACGGCATCGTGCTGCTCGCGGGCGCCGCCGCCCTGCTGACCGTCATCTACGGCGCGGACTCCACGCGTCTGATCCAGCTGTACATCGTCGGTGTGTTCGTGTCCTTCACGCTCAGCCAGACCGGCATGGTCCGGCACTGGAACCGCCACCTCGCGGTCGAGGAGGACCCGGCCAAGCGCCGCCACATGATGCGCTCCCGCGCGATCAACGCCTTCGGCGCCTTCCTGACCGGTCTGGTGCTGGTCGTGGTGCTGGTCACCAAGTTCACGCACGGCGCCTGGGTGGCCGTGGTCGGCATGTGCATCTTCTACGCGACGATGACCGGGATCCGTAAGCACTACGACCGTGTCGCCGAGGAGCTCGCCGCTCCGGACGACCCGGACGACGAGATGGTCCGCCCGTCCAGGGTCCATTCCGTCGTCCTGATCTCCAAGATCCACCGCCCGACGCTGCGCGCCCTGGCCTACGCCAAGCTGATGCGCTCGGACACCCTGGAGGCGCTGACGGTCAACGTCGACGCGGCCGAGACCAAGGCGCTGCGCGAGGAGTGGGAACGGCGCGGCATCGACGTACCGCTGAAGGTCCTGGACTCGCCCTACCGCGAGATCACCCGACCGGTGATCGAGTACGTCAAGAGCCTGCGCAAGGAGTCGCCGCGCGACGCGGTGTCCGTGATCATCCCCGAGTACGTGGTCGGCCACTGGTACGAGCACCTGCTGCACAACCAGAGCGCCCTGCGCCTGAAGGGCCGCCTGCTGTTCACGCCCGGCGTGCTGGTGACCTCGGTGCCCTACCAGCTGCAGTCCTCCGAAGCGGCCAAGCAGCGGGCCCGCAAGCGGCAGGAGTGGAACGCACCGGGTGCGGTGCGCCGCGGCCCGGCGGCGGACCGGCCCAAGCAGCCGTCGGCGACCAAGGACTGAGCCCGGGGCACGGAGCCCGGGTGCTGAGCCCGGGGCCCGGCCTGTGGTGAGCGGCCGGACGACAGCCACGTAGACTGGTGGGCTGTTGTCCGGCCGTTTCCCGTTCCCGATCTGGAGTCACCTCGCCATGCAGGCAGAACCGAAGAAGTCGCTGGTCGGGGAGGAGTACGAGGTCGAGATCGGCCCCGTCGCCCACGGCGGCCACTGCATCGCCCGCACGGCCGAGGGCCAGGTGCTGTTCGTCCGGCACGCGCTGCCCGGCGAGCGGGTGGTGGCGAGGGTGACCGAGGGCGAGGAGGGAGCCCGCTTCCTCCGCGCGGACGCCGTACGGATCCTGGAGGCGTCCAAGGACCGCGTCGAGGCCCCCTGCCCCTTCGCCGGCCCCGGCCGCTGCGGCGGCTGCGACTGGCAGCACGCCAAGCCCGGCGCCCAGCGTCGTCTGAAGGGCGAGGTGATCGCCGAACAGCTCAAGCGGCTCGCGGGCCTCACGCCGGAGGAGGCCGGCTGGGACGGCACGGTGATGCCGGCCGAGGGCGACAAGCTGCCGGCCGGCCAGGTCCCGCAGTGGCGCACGCGCGTGCAGTACGCCGTCGACGCCGAGGGCCACGCGGGTCTGCGCCGCCACCGCTCCCATGAGGTCGAGCGCATCGACCACTGCATGATCGCGGCGGAGGGCGTCAGCGAGCTGGGCATCGAGCGGCGCGACTGGACCGGCATGGAGTCGGTCGAGGCGATCGCGGCGACGGGTTCGCAGGACCGCCAGGTGATCCTGACGCCGCGCCCCGGCGCCCGCCTCCCCCTGGTCGAACTGGACAAGCCGGTGTCGGTCCTCAGGGTCGACGAGAAGTCCGGCGGGGTGCACCGCGTCCACGGCCGCCCCTTCGTCCGCGAGCGCGCCGACGGCCGTACCCACCGCGTGGGCAACGGCGGCTTCTGGCAGGTCCACCCGAAGGCGGCGGACACCCTGGTGACGGCGGTCATGCAGGGCCTCCTCCCGCGCAAGGGCGAGATGGCCCTCGACCTCTACTGCGGCGTGGGCTTGTTCGCGGGGGCACTGGCCGACCGGCTCGGCGAGAAGGGCGCGGTTCTCGGCATCGAGTCCGGCAAACGTGCGGTGGAGGACGCGCGCCACAACCTCGCCGAGTTCCCGCGCGTCCGCATCGAACAGGGCAAGGTCGAGTCGGTCCTGCCGCGCACGGGCATCACCGAGGTCGACCTGATCGTCCTGGACCCCCCGAGGGCCGGCGCGGGCCGCACCACGGTCGCCCACCTCACCTCCCTGGGCGCCCGCCGCATCGCTTACGTCGCCTGCGATCCCGCCGCCCTGGCCCGCGACCTGGCGTACTTCCGCGAGGGCGGGTACCGGGTGCGGACGCTTCGGGCGTTCGATCTGTTTCCGATGACGCATCATGTGGAGTGTGTCGCCATCCTCGAACCGGCCGCGAAGGGCTCCTGACCTGGGGTTTTGTGCGTGCGCATTATGTGCAGTGTGGGCGTTACGGGCGATATCTTGACGCTGAAATGACGCTCGTGACGCTCATTTGACGCTCGTTCTGATGGGGCGTCAGGCCGTTTTTGGGCAGCTCAGGCTCTCTCGATATGGCCGGTGTCGTTGGGGTGTCCTGCGCTGCGTCACAGGTCGCTTCTGATGCTGCAGGGGCTGGCCGCCGGGGCGGCGCGGCGAGGGCACGAGGTACGGAAGGTCGGGTCGTCCTACTTGCCGCGTGAGGGTGGGATGGACGTCGTTGTCGACGGCCCAGGTCACCCGGCGGTCGTCGGTGACCGGACCGGCGGGCAGGTCGGCCAGGCCGCTGGTGGTGGCGGTGCCGGTGTGGACGTCGGTCAGGGTCAGTTTGTCCGCCGCAGTGTCGTGCTCGGCGACGAATCCGTCGCCGAGCTGGGCGGGATGGGCAGGTACAGGGGCGTCCTTGCCGGTGGCCAGGTCGTGCACGCCGGCCGGGCCCGAGGGCCCGCAGGACCAGTACACCCAGTGCTGGGCGGCGGCCTGCAGCTCACTGGGCACACACGGGGCGTCGGTCGCGACGGTCTGGACGGTGCGCTGGGTGGTGAGGTCGATCTGGGGCAGGGTTCCGGCGGCAGGACCGGGGACCCACACGGTGGAGCCGGACAGTGCGGCGGCGGAGATGGGGCGGGTGAAGAGCACGTGGCTGTTGCCGCCGGCGTCCGCGTCGCCGATGTACTGCTTCTTCGTGGAGCCGCCGTTGTAGGCCACGTAGGGGCCCTCGGCGTCGACGAGGGTGCCGCCGGTGGCGCCGGGGGTGACCAGCACCGCGGAGTCGCCGGGAGACTGCACGGTGACGGCGTCGCCCTGGCTGTTGGTGTTCGGCCACAGCTGGGAGATGTTGCCGTCACCGGTGGCGATGGGCGGGTTGCAGGTGGCCGTGGTGTCGCAGTGGGTGGGGGAGAAGGGGGAGCCGAAGTTCTGCTCGGATCCGTACGAGGGTGGCGAGTCCGGCTGGACGCTGCGGTCGTAGACGAGATCCCCACCGGCGGACGTGCGCCGCACCGTGAACAGCTTGCCGCCTGCGAGGGTCAGGCCGTCGATGGGGGCGGGCATGCCGGGGTCGGAGTCCACGGCGGTTCCCGTCGGGGTGCCCGCCGACCCGGCGGTGAACCGGCGGGCCGCCCAGTCGGTGACCGATGAGCCACCCACGACGACGGCCCCGCCCGGCTCCTGCCTGAGGCTGCTGGTAATGACGTGGTCCAGGACCGGTGTCAAGGCCGTTGAGCCGGACAGGGGCATCTGTAGAGCGGGTAACCGATCGCGTCGTCTGCGCTGGACGGGCCGGTGTGCGACGCTGCGTACGTGATGAGTAGGGAGTCGCCCGCGATGCCCACCTGGTAGAGGGTGCTGGTGTACGTGCTGCCCAGCGGTGCCGGCGGGACCTGGATGGTGTTCTCCGTTCCGCCGGGGGCGGAACGGGATACGACGTGGACCTGCCCCCCTGAGGTGGTCCCGTCGGCTCCGTACGACGAATACCAGGCGATGTACGTGCTGGACAGCACGGCGCGGGCACCGGAGACCAGCGGCCCCATGACGGGCGTGACCGCACCGGTCGCCAGGTCCACCAGCGCCAGCCGGTTCTCCGTGGTGCCGTTGGTGCTCTCGGTATAGCGCAGTACTACCGAGTTGGCGTCCCCGGCCATCACCACGGCCTGCAGTGTGGCGCCCGCAGGCCAGCCCGTGACCGGTGTGTCGGTCTGCTGCCCGTCCGCCACGCCGAGCACGTGAAAGCCCGTCACGGTTCCATCAGCGGTCTTGGTGACCGTCAACAGGCGTGAGCCGAACGTTCCGACGTAACTCTGGCCAGGGCCCGGCTTGATGGTCGTAGTCGTATCCGAGTCCATGTCGTGCAGGTGGTAGCCGTCGGCCGACGGGGTTGCCACCACGTCGGCACCCGCGCCCCAGTATCCGGGTGCCGGGTTGGCCGTGACATGCGGTACCGGGATGTCCGGTCCGCCCGCGTACTTCGTCCAGACGAAGGCGGACTGGTTATCGGGCTGGTGCAGGAAGCCGCCGGTGCCTGCGAAGACGACGACGTCTTTGGGCGGGTTGCTCAGCAGTGCGGCTGGTATGACCGTCTCGCTGAGGCTGTCGGCCGAGGCCGTCGCGGTGGTCAGGGGCAGGCCCCGGAAGTGAGGGCGCATGCCGCGGCGACCGCGATGCATCCGCTTCTCAGGGTGTGCTGGGCCACCCGTTCCTCCTTCGGACGGGGCTGTCCTGCCCGGCGTCGGCCGGGCAGGACAGCCTGTCAGGCTTTCAGTTACGCGCGGTCAGCAATGTCATGGCACGTCCTTGTAGGTGCCGGTGGACCAGAGTGCACCGCCGGTGGCGGCGCCGCCGCCGTTCTTGTAGACGACGAAGTTGCCATCGTTCTGCATGACGGCGTAGGAACCGGAGTGTCCCCAGGTGCCGGTTGACCAGAGAGCGCCGCCACTACTCGGACCGCCGCCGCTCTTGTACACGACAAGGTTGCCGTCGCTCTGCATGTAGGCGTAGGCGCTGGAGTGGCCCGAGGTGGCGCTGGACCAGATGGCCTTGCCGTCGCTGTTGCGGTAGATCACCAGGTTGCCGTTGGGCTGCATGACCAGCCGAGTGTACTGGGCCTGGGTCCACCAGCCGGGCCAGAGTTTCTGGCCGGAGGCGATGCTCTGCCCGCGCTTGTAGGTGCCGGTGGACCAGAGTGCGCCGCCGGTGCCGGGTCCGCTGCTGCTGTAGACGACGAGGTTGCCGTCGTTCTGGACGGTGGCGTAGGCACTGGAGTGACCGTAGGTGCCGGTGGACCAGAGTGCGCCGCCGGTGCCGGGTCCGCCGCTGCTGCCGTAGACGACGAGGTTGCCGTCGTTCTGCATGTAGGCGTAGGCGCCGGTGTGGCCGTTGGTGCCGCTGGCCCATACTGCGGGGCCGTTTCCGCTGCCGCCGGTCTTGAGGTAGGCGACGAGGTTGCCGTCGTTCTGCATGGTCAGCGTCATGCTGGTGCTGGACAGGCTGTGGCCGGGAATGAGGAACTGGCCCGGTTGCATGCTGGAGCCGGCGGCCGTCGGGGCGACCGGTGTGACGGTCTTGACGTCGGCGCTGTCGACGTAGGCGAGGCGGCCGTTGTACTGGATCGGGTAGTAGGTGGTCGTTCCGGTGACGAGGGTCCGGTCGTCGGGGGCGCTGCCGTCGATGTTGACGGAGTTGTCGAAGTCGCCCTTCACGGCGGGCTGGGCGAGGTAGAGCTGACCGGTCGCGATGGTGTACTTCGACAGGGGTGTGACGGGCTGTGGGGTGATGGCGGCGGGGTAGGCGCCGGCCTCGGGGTAGGCGCGGCCGTAGACGGGGATCGAGGCGGTGCCGTCCTTGGTGGTGATGAGTGTCTGGCTGGTGTCGTCGGCCGGGATGGTCCACCTGCCGCCGGGGTTGTCGAACCAGGCTTTCTGCCCGCCGTACCAGATCGCTGTCCAGTCGCCCTGCTGGGCGGCGACGACGAACCGTTGCCCGGCGACAGCCTTGTCGCCCCAGTCGAATCCGGCCGTGGTGCCGGAGCCGGTGGAGTGCAGGTAGGGGTCGGCGATCAGAGGGTCGCTGGTGGAGGGGCCGGTGCGCAGGTAGACGAAGTTGGCCGGCTGCGCGGCAGCGTTGTCGACGGGGGGTTCGTTGGCCGTGGTGAATGGCGGGGTGATGGTGACCAGTTCACCGGTCTGCAGCGGATCGCCGACGGGGTTGGAGCCGATGGGCGCGCCCAGGAGCTGCAGGTAGTGGGTCCAGTCCCAGAAGGGGCCGGGATCCCAGTGCATACCGGCGACGTAGGCGTCCAGCGGGCCGGGAACGTTGTCGTGTCCGAAGATGTGTTCACGGTCGAGGGGGATGCCGTACTTGGCGGCCAGGTACTTCACCAGCGCGGCCGAGGACTCGTACTCGGATTCGGTGTACCAGGAGGCCCCGGAGATGGCGTAGCCCTCGTGCTCGATGCCGATGGAGTGCATGTTGACGTACTTGTTGCCCGAGTGCCAGGCGATGTCAGCGTCGGGCACCATCTGAGTGACCAGCCCGTCGGAGGAGCGGATCACGTAGTGGGCGCTCGCGTACCCGGTGGGGTCCTGGAACTGGCTGACCGCCGTCGCGTAGTCCGATTCGGTGTCGTGGATGACGATGTTCCGGATCGTATCGCCGTCCGCCGGGCGGTTGGCGATGTCGTAGTTGCCGTAATTGCTCTTGTCGTTGGGGTCGTTCTGCGCGTATGCGGCGGCCACGAAGTTGCAGACCAGGCCGGACGGGCACTCGGGCGTCGGCGCCGTGGTCCCGTCCGCCGGGACGGCGTAGCCGGCCGTGGCATATCCGGTGGTGGATCCGCCCTGGGTCCAATAGTCGGCCGGCCGGTAGCCCGCACTCGTGATCCGCGGCCGCAACGTGGGCTGCGCGGACACGGTGACCTGTTGCCCGTCGGCCGTGGTGCGGCTCAGCCCGCTACGGATGTGGGCGTAGACCCGCCGCGCGAACTGCGCAGCGCCCGCGGAGTCCGGCGACTGGCTGAACCGCTCCACCGCCGGATACCACTGCGCCGGATCCGCAGGAAGAGCGCCGGTGGCCTCCTTCTCATACCGGGCGAGCAACGCGGCCCCACCGCGCACGCTCTGTTCCATGTCCCCGCGCAGGGCACCGGCCGGCTTGCCGATCAGCTTCGCGGCCTGGTCGAGGGTGTGCAGCGCCGGAGCGGACGTCCGCACCGCCCCCACGTCCGCCAGAAGCCGCGCGTCCGGGTGAAACCTGCCCCGGTGGTCGTCACCCCGCATGTCGAGTTCGGCCCTCCGGTCCATGGCCGAGGGCCGCTTCAGCGTGTCCGGGCCGACCTGGGTCAGGCCCATCACGTTGTAGTTGCCGGTGGTGCTCGGGCTGCCGCCGTGGCTGTCCCACCGGCTCTGCTGATACGCCACCGCCATCAGCACGCTCTGCGGCACGCGGAACTCCTCGGCAGCCGCGGCGAATTCGTGCTGCAACGCGTACGGTTGCGGTCCACCGGGCTGCTGCGCCTGCGCCAGTGCTGTGACACCCGCCGCTGCGACCGCCAGCACGCCCGCGATCCCCAGTGACAACCGCACGTGCGATCTGCGGTGTCTGTTCCGTCTTTGAGTCAACGTTTGCAATCCCTTTGCTGATGTGGGCCGCGGATCACCCGATGAGGGACGGGCATTGAGGCGAGGCAGGTGTCAGTATCGAAAGAACTGGGTGAGAAGAAGGTGTGTGGCGCTGCTGTGGCCGTAGTGCCGTTGGGGCGGCAACTCAGGTCCGGTGCGATGGCCGCGGGTTTGCGGCCTGTTGTACCGCGCTGATGACAGCCGATCGGTCCGCCGGTGAAAAATTACGTACGTTGGGCAGCATGACCGCTGGGCCCATGGCGATGAATCGCTGATGGGGGTTGTGCCGGGCGGCTGTGGCCACAGCATCATGGAGTTCGGGACCCACGGAGATGATCAGTCCGCACTTGCGCTGTACGAGGCTGTTGACATAAGGCAGGGACGCTGCCGTGCTGCCTTTGGGGACCTGGATGTGCTGCGCGTTGATGGCGGCACCCGAAGCGGCCTTCTGCAGGGATGACCAGACGGGCTGGGTCATCGCCGCGTCCTGCTGTCCGTTGATGAGGCAGGTGCGAAAATTCCTTGAGATGTTGTTGGCGACGATCTTCGGTGTCCGTGGACCGGCCAGCAAAGCGACGGCAAGCCATGCCAGCAGACCGGTGGCGACCAGTGCGCCTGCGGCAGCCAGGAGCCGGGCCCTTCCAAGGCGACGCTGAAGGCTGAAGGGAAGGTTCACGTGATGTGCTCCGGAATTGGTTCTCGAAAATGGCCTGCTGCCCGACCGGTGAAGGCGAGCCGCACCTTCAGGCTCGGCTTTTCTGGTTCTTCCTGCCTGAATTGGCAGCGGGACGCGATGTGCCGCGTGACGGCGTCGGAGTCGGGTCTGCCTGCTTGGCGGAACGGCTCCTGCGGCGCCGGACGACGATCCACGACGACATGGAGATCAGAGCCACTGCCGCCCCACCCAGCGCGATGACCGTGATCCACCCGACGCCGGCGTTCGTCTGCTTGCCCAGCGGGTCGGCGGACAGAAGCGGGTTGGCGGCTGAGCCGTCGACGGCGGCGGGCGCGCGCAGAGCCGCCAGGGGGTCGACGAGACCGTAGCCGTACTCGTCGTCGTGGCCGCTGCCACCGGGCCGTTGGGCGGTGCTGATCAGCCGGCGGATCGTCTGGCCCGCACTCAGGCGAGGGAAGGCGGAACGGACCAGCGCAGCCGCTGCAGAGACATAGCCGGCCGCGTAGCTCGTGCCGTCCGCCCTCACATACTGGCCGCGGTCGTTGGCGGAGTAGATCCCGGCGGCCGGCGCGGCGAGTGTCGATGTGGGCCCGGATTCGCTCACCGGCCAGAAATGACCGTCGGAGTCGGCTCCGGTGACGTCGACGACGCCAGGGAAAGCGGCCGGATACATCGCCGGGTTGCCGTTCTCGCCCGAGTTACCGGCGGAGGCGACGACGACCGCATCCTTGCCGAGTGCGTAGTGGACCGCTTCGCGCAGCAGAGGGTCGGGTGTGGTCGTTCCGGAAGATACGTTGATGACCTGTGCGTGGTGATCGGCGGCGTATTTGATGCCCTGCGCGATAGCGGTGGGATCTGCGGTCGCGTTCGTGGACACGCGAACGGGAAGCACTTTGGACTCCGGTGCGAGTCCGGTCATTCCGGTGCCGCCGTTCGCTTTCCCGGTGCCGGCGATGATGGCGGCGATGGCTGTTCCGTGCGAGTCGCTCGAGATGTCGGTCTGGCCGTTGTCCCGAGCATCTCCGATGAACCCTGCGCCCTGGAGGACCTGGCCCTTCAGGTCCGGATGAGCGGCGTCGACTCCGCTGTCGATGACGGCGACGGTGACGCCCTGGCCCTGTGACACGTGCCAGATCTCGTCCGCTTGGAACTGCGTGAGCGGCCACTCGGACTGGCGAATGACCACCGCTTCGGCGGGAGCGTCGGTTGTGACGGCCAGGAGCCCCGCAAGAGCAGTGCCGACAAGAAATCGGCAAAGGGGCAGTGGCGCAATGGGCGCGAATTTTCTGCCGGACCGTCTTCGTGGGATCGGGAACAGCACGAACAGCTCCAATCGGTGCGGGGTCTTCCGTACGGCATGCACGGGGAGCGCACGGAGCCAGCCAGGTTCTACCACATTGCCTGGGGCGGTGACCGGGGGCCGGAATACTGGTCAAGGCCGAGCATCGAGAGGCCAAGCTTTGCCCAAGATCGCAGGGGCAAATCCGGCGCAAGGGGGTGTGATCACGCCAAGTCGTGGCGTGAAAGTGTCGTCGAGTTGTTGATCAACTCTCCAGGTGCCCGCTACAACTTCCGCTTGCGCCTCCATGGGTGAGGCATTGATGTGTCCTGCCTGTGGGGGTTGTGCGATGAGTCGCCGTCAGTTCCGCGTGTCGTCTGGTGCGGGTAGAGGGTTGGCATCTGTCATCGCCCACCTGGCTAGCGGCGTGCAAGGGCGCTGGCTACGGGGGATCGCCCTCGCGGTCAGTGGCGTCCTGCTCGTGGCGCTGGGGACGCAGTCAGCCCAGGCGGTCATCGACGAGCACGCCCTGGCATCGGGTTCTGCGGTGCTGCCCCATCAGCGGACGGGTTCCGCTGCCGGGCTGTCGCACCAGGTGAAGTCGGCGGCACTGCGCACGAAGGGAAGCGCCTCCAGCCCGAAGGCCAAGCCGGTGCGGGGCGCGCTTCCGCCGTCCTCGACGCATGTACCGAAGGCGAAGGAGCGGGGTTCGTTCCGTCCGCAGGGGCATCTGTCGACGAAGCGCGTCTCGCCCCCGGCGCGGATCCGAGCTGCTCTGCTGAAGGAGGCTCAGCGAAAGGCGGCCAAGGCGGCCGGCGCCGACTCTTCAGCGCTTGCGGGCGACCCGCACATACCTGGCCCGAAGGCCGCCGGCGCGGAGGTGGTCAAGGACCGCACCGGGAACACGTCGGTGTTCAAGAACGCGGACGGCACCCTCACCGCGCGCGTCTACAGCCGCCCGGTGCACTACCGCACGGCAAAGGGCGCTTGGGCTGACATCGACAGCACTCTCGTGCAGGGTTCGGACGGCCGCTGGGTGGAACGTGCGGACTCGTCGCCCGCTGGCTTCGCCGCGAGCGGAAACGATTCGCTCCTGGTCTCGTATGGGCCGTCGGCAAATGAGCAGGTCGGCTACTCCCTGCAGGGCGCGGCAGCGGTGACGGGGCAGGCGTCGGGCAACGCGATCACCTACCCGGGGATCGCCGCTTCCTCGGACCTGAAGTACTCGGTCACGTCGGGAGGCGTGAAGGAGACTCTCCTCCTGCATGACGCCTCGGCCCCGACGAGCTGGGTGTTCCCGCTCCAGATGACCGGGCTGACCCCGTCCCTCACCTCGGACGGCAGCGTGGTGTTCAAGGATTCCAAGGGCGCTGTGCGGGTGACGATTCCGCACGGCTACATGGAGGACTCGAACATCGGCAAGGTGTCCGGTGAGGGTGCGACGTCCACCGGGGTGACCTACAGTCTGACCAGCGTGGACGGGGCTCCGGCGCTGCGGGTGTCGCTGGACGCGTCCTGGCTGCACGACAAGGCCCGGGTGTTCCCGGTCAAGGTCGACCCGACGAACCTGAACGCGTCCTCCAGCACGTATGTGGAGACGCCGTACGACATCAACTTCTCCACCGATTCGGTGCTGAAGGTCGGCTCGTACGACGGTGGCAGCCACAAGGCCAACAGCTATGTTCTGAACTGGTCGTTCGGTTCGACGTTCCAGAACGACTACATCGAGCAGGCGTCGCTGTACCTGGATGACGTGTGGTCCGGCGGCTGCACCGCGGAACCCGTTTACGTCCACGGGATCACCAGTTCCTGGAACGTCGGCACGATCGCGGACTATCCCGGCCTGTCGTACGGGTCAACGATCGGCTCCTCCAGCTTCGAGGCCGGGGCGAGCTGCGGCGGCTCCTCCTGGCACGGGATCGACATCGGTGACAACCCCGGCGCGGCCGGTGTGAAGCTGCTGGAGGGCTGGGCCCACGGCACGACCTACAACAACGGTCTGGCGCTGACCGCGGACAACTCCGTCGTCGCGGCGTGGAAGCAGTTCGCCAGCGTCAACTCCTCCTACCCGCCCTACCTGTCGGTCACCTACAGCTCCTACGGTGCCGACTACTCGATTCCCAAGCAGACGTACACCCAGCCCACCGCGAGCACCACCGGCTCGATGAAGGTGGCGCTCACCAACCGGGGCACCGCCTCCTGGTCGACGTCGAGCACCCAGCTCGCCACCGACATCTACAACACGTCCTGGACGAAGCTGAGCACCAACGCCACCAAGACGTACGTGACGAGTTCGGTCAGCCCCAACTCCTCACTGACGATGACCGGGACGCTCCCGGCCGAGCCACCCGGCCAGTACTACGTGTGCTGGGACATGCTGACCAGCGGCACCTCGTTCTACACCACCTACAACGTGCCTCAGACGTGCGCTGAGTTCACCTCCGCGGACACCCCGCCACAGATCGACTCGACCTCGCCGCCCTCCAACGTCGTGGCCGGCTCCCTCACGCCGCAGCTGTTCGCCAGCGGCAGCGACCCGGACAACTACCCCGGCAACGCCCTGACCTACGACTTCCAGGTCTACACCAACCCGACGTCCGGCAAGCCGTCCCTGGTGGTGGACTCCGGCTCGATCAGCAAGACCCAGTGGACCGTTCCGGCCGGCAAACTCGCCTGGAACCAGTCGTACTACTGGATCGTGTCGGACAGCGACGGCGACGCCCAGAGCGCGTGGTCCTATCCCTCGTACTTCTCCACGACCGTCCCCCAGCCGCTGATCACCTCGCATCTCGGTGAGGCGGCACAGGGCCCGGCCGGCCGGACCTTCGCCCCCAGGGTCGGGAACTACACCACCGCCGCGACGGACGCGGAGGTGTCCGTGGCGGGCCCGGCGTTGTCGGTGAGGCGTTCCTACAACTCGCTCGACCCGCGCACTGGCAACCTCTTCGGTGCGGGCTGGTCGACGCTGTACGACATGTCCGCGCTGCCGGACAACGACGGCTCGGGCGCGGTCGTGGTCACGCTGGCGAACGGCCAGGCGACGCGGTTCGGCCTGAACGCGGACGGGACCACCTTCACCCCACCGCAGGGCACCTACGCCACGTTCCAGACCGTCAGCGGCGGCGGCTACACCCTGACCGACAAGTCGGGCACCACGTATACGTTCGGTCAGCAGGTCGGCTCGGCCTGGAAGCTGAAGACGATCACGGACGCGTCCGGGCGGAGCGAGACCCTCTCGTACAACGCCGACGGCACCCTGGCCACCGTCACCAACACGACCAGCAGCCGCTCGCTGCACTTCACCTGGAGCGGCGGCCACGTCACCCAGGTGGCCACCGACCCGGCCACCTCCCCCGGCGGCACGGCCGAAACCTGGACGTACTCCTACAGCGGCGGCAACCTGACTGGGGTGTGCCCGCCCACGTCCTCCACGGCGTGCACCGCCTACTCCTACACCTCGGGGTCGTCCTCCGGCTCGCACTACCGCACGTCCGTACTGGACGCCAACCCCTCCTCCTACTGGCGCCTCGGTGAGTCGACCGGCACCTCGGCGGCCAGCGAGGTCGCCGTCAACGAGGGCAACGACAACGGCACCTACACCGGCGGTTACACCCTCGGCGCGGCCGGACCGCTGCCCGGCTCACCGACCACCGCCGCCACGTTCAACGGCTCCACTGGCTACGTCTCCCTGCCGAACAGCCTTCTGACCTCGGCGAGTTACGTCTCCGTCGGGATGTGGTTCAAGACCAGCGCCTCCGGTGTGCTGTTCGGCTACCAGAAGGACGCGCTGACTGGCACCTCCACGCCCGGCAACTACACGCCGGCGCTGTATGTCGGCACCTCCGGGAAGCTCTACGGCGAGTTCTGGGCGGGCAGCGTCTCCCCGATCTCCACCTCGTCCTCGGTCGCCGACGGCGCATGGCACTACGCGGTGCTGTCCGCCGCGGGCAACACGCAGTCGCTGTACCTGGACGGGAACCTTGTCGGCACCCTGTCGGGGCAGGTGTCGGTGACCGGCCAGCCGGTGGACGCCATCGGCACCGGATTCATCGGCGGCCACTGGCCCGACGAGCCGCACTACAGCACCTCCAGCAACACCGGGTACCGCACCTTCTTCAACGGCTCCGTCGCCGAAGCCGCCTTCTACACCCACGCGCTCGGCCTCCCGGCCGTCCAGCAGCAGTACACCGCCGGCACCCACGCAGCCAGCGAGCTGACCGGCACCACCCTGCCCTCGGGCAAGACCGCACTGGCCGCCTCCTACGACGCCTCCCGCGACCAGGCCACCCAGATCACCGACGCCGACGGCGGCACCTGGAAGCTCGGCCAGCCCACCACCACCGGCTCCGGCGCCTACTACCGAGACGCGGTCATCTCCCAGGCCGCCCCCAACTACTGGCGCTTCCAGGACACCTCCGGCAACCAAGCTGCCAACGAAGTCGCCGGAACCACGGCCTCCAACTGGTGGTCCTCCGGCCCCGCCACCTACAACAACGTCACCCTGGGAGCCCCGGGGCTGTTCACCGGCAGCCCGGAGACCGCCGCGTCCTTCAACGGCACCAGCTCCTACGTGTCGCTGCCGTCCACCACGATCTACGGCGGCAAGGTCTCGGCGAACTTCTCCATCGAGCTGTGGTTCAAGACCAGCGCCTCCGGTGAAACCCTGTTCAGCTACCAGAGCGGCCCCATCGGCACCACCCTGTCGGCCAACTACACCCCCGCCCTGTACGTCGGCGCCGACGGACACCTGTACGGACAGTGGTGGGACCACCTGCTGTCACCCATGGAGTCCCCGGACCCCGTGAACGACGGGCAGTGGCACCAGGCCGTGCTCACCGTGAACACCAACGGTGAGCAGACCCTCAACCTGGACGGCCAGCAGGCCGACACCCGCACCGGCCAGCAACTGGACTTCACCGGCGAGAACGTCGTCTCCATCGGCGCCGGCTACCTGTCAGGATCCTGGCCCTCCCTGCCCTCGAACAACCCCCAGGGCTACTTCAACGGCTCCATCGCCGAGGTCTCCACCTTCAACCAGGCCCTCAGCACGCAGACCGTCGCAGCCCAGTACGCCGCCCGCGGCACCTCCAACGGCGCCACCCCGGTCACCACCGCGACCGTGACCGACCCCACCAACAAGACCCTCACCTACCGCTACGACCCGGCCAACGGCTCCCGCCTGATCTCGGTCACCAACGCGCTCGGCCACACCACCTCCTACTCCTACGACTCCGGCGGCTTTTTCGCCACGGTGACCGACCCGGACGGCAACTTCACCACCACCACGCAAAACACGCGCGGGGACGTGCTGTCGACCACGACCAGCGACATGCACGGTGACACCACCACCAGCTACTCCAGCTACCCGGCCGCCGGCACGTACGGCATCACCGACCCACGCAACGACGAGCCCACCTCCACCGCCGACCCGCGCTCCACCAGCGCCACCGACACCACCTACGCCACTACCTACACGTACAACTCCGCCGGGGACCTGCTCACCTCCACAGACCCCGACCAGCACGCGGTCACCAAGACATACACGGCGGGCACCGAGTCCGCCGTCGGGGGCGGCACCGAACCGGCCGGGCTCCTGGCAACCGCCAAGGACCCGAAGGGCAACATCACCAGCTACGCCTACGACAGCGCCGGCGACCTCGCCCAGGTGACCTCGCCCTCGGGACTGAAGACCACCTACACCTACGACAACCTCGGCCGGCGCCTCACCAGCACCCAGACCTCGGATACCTATCCAGCCGGCGTGACCACCAGCTACACCTACGACGGCCAGGACCGCATCGTCACCGCCACCGAACCGGCCACTACGGATGCCGTCAAGGGAACCAACCACACCCCCCAGACCACCTACACCTACGACGACGACGGCAACACCATCGCGCAGGCGGTCGCGGACACCACCGGCGGGGACACCACCCGCACCAGCGCCTGGACGTACAACTCCCACGACCAGCTCGACTCGGTCACCGACCCCGCGGGCCGCAAGACCACCTACGGCTACGACGCCTACGGCAACCGCACCGCCGAGACCGATCCCAATGGCAACGCCTACACCTACGCGTACTCACCGACCGGTGAACTGCTCACCACCACACTGACCAACTACATCGGAGACCCGGTCAACCCCTCCTCGCCCACATCGCTGGTGCTGGACTCGCGCGCCTACGACCCGGCGGGCTGGCTCGCCTCCGACACCGACGCGATGGGGCGGACCACCGGCTACTACTACAACTGGAACCACAAGCTCATCCAGGCCTACCTGGCCAACTTCCACAACCCGGATGGCTCCACCACCACCAAGGTCCTCCAGCAGGACGCCTACGACGCCGCCGGCCATCTGACGGAACAGCAGAACACCGCCGCTCTGATCGAGACCGACTACACCGTCGACCCCGCGGGCCTGGTCACCAGCTCCGTCTTCGACCCCTACGGCCAGAACAAGACCACCACCTCCAACAGCTACGACGTCGACGGCAACCTCATCTCCGCGTCCGTCACCAAGGGCAGCACCACCGAACAGACCGACTACGCCTACGACGCCTTGGGCGACGTCACCTCGCAGACCGTCCACGACGGTTCCACCAACCTGATCACCACCCACACCTACGACCAGCGCGGACTGCTCACATCCACCACCGATCCGCGCGGCAACGTCTCCGGCGCCACCCCCGCGAACTACACCACCGCCTTCACCTCAGACCAGGCCGGCCAGCTCACCCAGGTGACAGCGCCGACGGTGAACGCCGAGAAGAACGGGGCCGCCCCGCAGGCGATCCACCCCCTCACCTTCTACGGCTACGACACCTTCGGCGACCAGACCTCCGTCGACGACCCCGACGGCAACATCACCACCTACACCTACGATGCCGACGGCGAACGGGTCGCCACCTCGGGGGCTGCCTACACCCCGCCAGGGTCCACCACCTCCATCACTCCCACCGTCACCGCCCAGTACAACGCGGCCGGAAACATCACCGCCGCCACCGACGGCAACGGCAACTCCAGCAGCTACACCTACGACCAGTTCGGCAACCTGGCCCAAGCGGTTCAGCCCGCCGTAAGTGGCAGCGCACCGACCACCCACACCACGTATGACGCCGACGGTGAGAAGCTGTCCATCACCGACCCGACCGGGGCGGTCACCACGTCGACCTACGACGACCTCGGCCGCACCGTGACCGTCAGCCAGGTGGTCCGGCAACCGACCACCACCACGGACACAACTACCTACGGCTACGACGCGGCAGGCAACCCCAACTCGACGACCCTGCCCGGCGGTCAGATCTCCACGGCTGCCTACGACGCTGCCGGTAACCGGATCACCGCCACCGACCCGCTGGGCAACAGCACTCACTACACGTATGACCTCGACAACAGGCTGACCCAGACCACGCTGCCTGACGGCACGGCCATCACCCGCACCTACGACCTGGCCGGACGCCAGACCGGTACGGCAAAGCTGAACGCGTCCGGCACCACACTGGCCTCCACCTCTACCAGCTACGACCCGGCCGGCAATCCCACCGCGGTCACCGACGCCAACGGCCACACCAGCAGCTACACCTACGACGCCACCAACGTCCTCACACAGCAGACCGAACCGGTCACTGCCACCTCGTCCATCACCACCAGCTTCGGCTACGACGCGGCCGGGAAGCACACCCGTTACACCGACGGCAACGGCAACGCCACCATCACCACCTACAACACCCTCGGCCTGGCCGAATCAACCATCGAGCCGAGCACTCCCTCCTTCCCGAACGTCGCCGACCGCACCACCACCATCGCCTACGACGCCGACGGCCATCCCGTCACCGTCACCCGACCCGGTGGCGTCACCGAGACCAGCACCTACAACGCCGACGGACAGCTGACCAGCCAGTCAGGCAGCGGAGCCGAGGCAACCACCACCACCCGCACCTTCAGCTACGATGCCGCCGGCCGCGTCACCTCCGCCAGCGCCCCCAACGGCACCAACACCTACACGTACAACGACCGCGGCGAGATCACCGCAGCCAGTGGACCCTCCGGCACCGCCAGCTACGCCTACAACTCCAACGGTCAACTGACCTCCCGGACCGACAAGGCCGGCACCAGCGCCTTCACCTACGACAACGCCGGAAACCTTGCGACTGCCGCCGACCCGCTGACCGGCACCACGCTGACCTACACCCGAAACACCCTCGGCCAGGTCACCGGCATCTCCTACGGCAGCGGTGCCGCCAGCCAAAGCCTCACCTATGACGCCCAGCACCGGCTGACCGGCCAAACCCTCACCGCCCCCGGTGGTGCCACTGAAGCGGCCACCAGCTACGGCTACGACACAGCAGGAAACATCACCTCTCAGGCCACCACCGGCACTGCCGCAGCCGCCAGCAACACCTACACCTACGACCAGGCAAACCGGCTGACCAGCTGGAACAACGGGACCACCAGCACCTCCTACGGCTACGACAACGCAGGCAACCGCACCAGCACCGCCAGTGGCTCAACCACCGCCACAGCCACCTACAACGCCCGCAACCAGCTGACATCCACCACCGCAGGCTCAGCGACCACCAACTACAGCTACACCGCCCGAGGCACCCTGGCGACGGTCACCGGCACCAGCACCGAGACCCTCACCTACGACGCCTTCGACCAACTCGTCACCGACGGCACCACCAATTACACCCACGACGCCTTCGGCCGCCTTGCCACCGCAGGATCGGCAACCTTCACCTACAACGGCACCGACAACACCATCGTCTCCGACGGCACCGACACCTACAGCCGTGGCCTCGGTAACCAGCTGATCGGCATCAGCAACAGTGCGGGCGCATCCCTGGCCTACACCGACCAGCACGGCGACCTCAGCGCCACCTTCACCGCAACTGGCACAGCCCTGGCCGGCTCCACCGCCTATGCCCCCTACGGGCAGGTCATCGCCAGCAGCGGCACCAGGCACGACCTCGGCTACCAAGGTGGCTGGACCGACCCCACCACCAGCCGAACCGCCACCGCCAGCCGCTGGTACGACCCGGCAACCGGCAACTTCACCAGCCACGACGCCACCGCCCAGCCCCCCGCCCCCTCCGTCAACGCCAACCCCTACACCTACGGCAACGACAACCCCCTCACCAACGCCGACCCCTCCGGCAACAGCTCCTGCTACAGCGCGCCCTACACCCCCGCTCCGGAACCGAGCTCCAACTGGCAGCCGGCAGGCGACGGTGGTGGCGGAGACACCGGCGGCGGTGGCGGAGGCGGCGGAGGGGGTTACACCGCGCCGCACGATGTCACCAGCACGTACGACGCGACTCAGGGCGACGACATCTGGAACACCCTCGAAGTGGTGGGCCTGGGCATCATTTTCGGCGTAGCTGTTGTAGCCGCCGTTGTCACCGGGGTGGGCGAAGTCGCCGCCGGACTGGCAGCGATAGGCGCAGGCCTCGCAGCCGCCTTCGACTTCGGGTACTCCAGCTGCGACGTCGCAATCAGCCACCCCGCACCGCCGCCGCCCCCGCCGCCGACCGCGCAGATGGGCCTGCGTGAAAACCCGGGCGCTCGCCCCAGTGGCCAAGCCGACGGTGCCAGCCCCAAGATCGACCCGTCCAAGTTCAAGGTGGTCGCCACTGTGGCTGCCGCTGCCGCAGCCCAGGCAGGCCACCAGCCGCTCGCCAACGGCGGAACCTCAGCGGCTGCCGCAAACGCACTGGCCTCGCTCACCGCGGCGGGGGCTACCGCGGCGTTCTGCACCCTGACGGGGGCGTGCACGCCCCAAGACGATCAGTCGGACCCGGGGTGTCAAGTCGACGGTGCTGGATGGACCGACTATGGACCAGTCGACATCGGCCATGGCGGACGCGCGACTGGAGTGACGGCGTGCCTGGACAGCAGCTACTTGGAGTCACATCCGGGCACCTCGACCGAGACCAACAAGGGCGAGGGGATCGTTCCGCCAGGCTATGACTGGGCGCGAAAGTACGTCGGTTATTTGGGCGGCAAGCCGAGTGGTGTGAACGCCTGCCACCTCCTGGGCGCACAATTGAGCGGCTCCGGCACCAATCTCGAAAATCTTGCGACCTGCGGAACGGATGGAAACTCGTACGTCGGGAAGCCCAATAAGCCGATCAAGCCGATGGATAGCATGCTGCATTTCGAAGACAAGGTGCGGCAGGCAGTGGATGACGGCAACATCGTTCTCTATCGGGTGACGCCGGTATATTCCGGTAGTCGAACCGTGCCGTACGAGATGCAAATGTCATACGTTTCCTGGGACCGCTCCGGAAGACTCAGCGGTGCCGCATCGGACACCGTTTCCAACCTCATATACACTGCGGGTAGCGGATGGAAGAACCTTGGCACAGCGGTCGACAGCCGAACCGGCGCCGATGCCCCCGTCGCCGGTCAGTAGCGCCGTGGATGTTCCACGAGAGAGGACTCGTATATGGGCCAGCCGGCTATGAGTCACCCCGCGATCCTGCGCCTTGGTCAGGCACTCGAAGCGCCTCCGACCGGTGGTGACCGCGTCGACTGGGACGCCCTGTTCGAGGAGTCGGGTCTGCGGTTGCCCGAGGACTACCGTGCCTTCGTCGAGGTCTATGGCGGGGGGGAAATCGATGAGTACCTTTCGGTAAGTACCCCGCCGGTTGCGGAGTCAGCCTATGGCGATCTGCTGGATGGGTTGAACCCATCGCTCCGTCCAGCAGATCTGGAGTTCTTGGCAGGTCACTTTGCCGGCGGTGCAACGCCGGAGGTATTGGCCTTCGGTGGCACTGCGAGCGGTGACGCAGTCTTCTGGCTGTGCACTGACACTGATCCCGACAAATGGAGTGTCGCCGCCTTTAGGCGCCAGTCACCCTACGGAACCGTTCCCTGGACGGTTTTCAGTGGCGGGATGGTGGAGTTCCTGCTGGCCGTCTTTGGCGGGAACCTCCAGCCTTTCAGTGACCGCACCCTTACCCAAGGGCCGCACGAATTTCTCGGTTGGCGGGCCATGAGAGGCTTCTGAAAGCCAGTTGCTGCTGGCATCCTTCTCGGCAGCCCAGGGCTGCGTCGTTCTCGCGGGGTGCTTAATCACCTGATGTCCAAGGGGGCGAGGGGCCTGGCGGGGTTGCGGGCGTAGTGGCGGAGGCCCTCAGCGGTGCTTGCGCGGCCGGTGAGCCGGGGACCAGGTTTCGGTCGGGGACACGCCCTAGTCGTAGGACGTGCCGAACCACCCGGCCGGGTGCCGCGCAGGAGGTGAGCCAGCGCGGCACTGAGGAGGAGACTTCATGTCCGTCTACGGATCAGGCGTGATCGAGGATGGCCTCGCCATCTCCCGCCAGAATGAGGGCGCCCCGGGTGACGGGCCCCATGACGTCTGGTTCGTCCCGTCCCCGGACTGGCTGGAGGGCGTTTCGGCGCTGTATCCGGCCTGGCCGGCAGCGGGAAGTCTGATCTGCTGGGGGGAGGATTCGAACCAGAACGTTCTGTGCTGGTCCACCCGAGGCAGTGATCCGGATGGGTGGCCGGTCATCGTCTGGGACTCCGGCGGTCTCGACGGCGAGGCGTTCATCGAGTTCGACTGTGGCATGGCAGAGTTGCTGCTTCGGATCTTCAGTGAAGAACAGCCGTATCCCCTCAGCGAGGGACTTCTGGGAGGTGTCACCCGTCCCAGATTCGTGCATCGCAGGGAAGAGGCCCGTCTCCGGGGGCTCGGCATCAGCCCTTGGCCGGACGCTTGAGCCTCGCCGTCGACCAGGCGCAGCCTCGTGCCCAGGAAGCGGGCGCGCGGCTGGCGTCTGGCACTTCACGAGCCAACTGCCAGACTTACCCGCGTACTTCGGTGCGGGCGGTTGCGGGGCATGGCCAGCACCAGCTTCCCCTGGCGGCCATGCTCGCCCTCACCGCAGACCCCCCTCTGGTCCACCGGCACCTGGGGCCACTCCGGCGCCTACGCCACCCTCCAGAACGACGGCAACTTTGTCGTCTACAAGAGCGGCGGCGGCCCCAGCACCGGCGGCGCCCTGTGGTCCACCGACACCTACAAGGACGTGCCCTGACACAACTGACCACACAGGAATGAGACCCTGACCGACTGCTCTGTCCGGCCGCCGCCTGGCAGAGCAATCCGGTTTTCTCGTCGCGTCGGGCGTGGGTGTACCCGGCCGCTGCCGCCCGCTCCAGTGCGGTGGACAAGTCGGGCGCGTGGTCAGCGAGCATCGTCAGCCCCTCGTGCAGGTAGCGGTAGGCGGTCGGCAGCGAGATTCCGTCGTCCCGGGCGAGCTGGGCCAGCCGGGTGTCGTCGACGAACCAGCGCAGCACGAGCACCGCCTGCCGGAAGACGCCCAGCGCGCGAGTGCCCCTGCGAGTGCCGAGCAGTTCACGATGCCCGCGCAGCAGCTTCGTGAGATGCTCCGCGGTCCCCCTGCGGACATCCAGGACAGCGGTGTAGGTGATACTGGAGGGCACGTGGAGCCTCTGATTGTACGGAACGTGATCTTCGCAGACGTGTTCTTACCAGGGGCTTCATCCCTGCCTGACGCCAGGTCGACATCCCGCCGACCGGCCTGTCATCGGGCACAGCAACCGTCGCGTTGTCGTGAAGACCTCAGTGAACTGGCGCAGTCAACCAGGAACAGACCGGAGTGTTTCGTGGAGTTGACCAGAATGCGTTGCACCATGCTCGTCGTCCTCGGCGCGGTGCTCACCGTGGGTGGCTGCACGTCCGGTACGGCCCACGAGGCCAGCAGTACAGCCGGTGCTCCGGCAACGTCCGCGGCGGGTCCAGCGGCGATCGAGATGATGGATGACATCACCGCGGTGTTCGAGAACGGTGCCACCGCTCCGCAATACGCCTACATTACCGATCTGCACGACGGCTGTGGATACACGGCGGGGTGGATCGGGTTCTGCAGCCAGAGCGGCGACATGCTCGCGTTGGTCAAGAGGTACAACGCAGTCGCAGCCCACAACGTGCTCGCGAAGTACTCCTCCGTCCTTCAGCGACTGGCCGACTCGGGAAGTGACGACACCGGCGCGCTGGGCGCGGCGTTCGTGCGCGACTGGAAGAAGGCCGCCCTGGACCCGGCCTTCCGGAGGTTGCAGATCCAGGTGGGACACGACACGTACCTCGCCCCTGCCATGAAGCTGGCCGCGCAGGAGGGGGTGAAGAGTGAGCTGGGTCTGGAGAACCTCTACGACACCGCCCTGATGATGGGCCAGACTTCCGACGACTGCGACGGCATGCTGAAGATCGCCCACGAGACCGACAAGCTGCTCGGGGGCAACCCGGCCTCCGGGGTGAACGAGGTGACATGGCTGGCCCGGTTCAACACTGCCCGCCGCAAGCACATGGAGCACCCCTGCACCGCCGGCCGCGAGAACGACTGGCCGCAGGCGGTCGACCGGTCGCAGGCTCTGCAGGAGCTCGCGGACCACGGCGAGTGGGATCTGAAGGCTCCGCTGACCGTGGGCGCCGACTTCAGACTGACCATCGGCAGGCCGCGGGACTGACGCGTCCTTCACGGCGCCGACCCGCTCATCTGCTTTGCGGACTTTTTTCGCGTGCTTCAACAGTTTCTGTACGACAAGCAGTTTTAAGCCACTAGTGTCTGGATCTCGTGCAGACCATTCCGGAGGGCTCGGCGCCCGCCGGGGACAGCGTGACGCGAGAGGCGTCGCCGTCTCCCGACATCCCCATTCAGGAGCCGCCCCACGGGCCTGCCGTGGCCGGTTCCCCGGCCGAGCCCACCGGCGACACACGGAACCTAAGTGGCCTGCCGATACGACGCCTCACCCCCAAACCCATCTTCGTCGACATGTCAGGAGGCCGCCGCAGGCGGCTGCGCATCCTGGTGGCGGCGTTGGTGACTCCGGCAGCGGCCTACGTCGCCCTGCTCGTCAGCACCTTCCTGGGCGGCCCGACCCTGCCGGCGCTCCTGCCGCACCCCCTTCGGCCCCAACCGGGCGCCGTCGCAGAGCACGCGCACGAGATGCACCGGGCCGGGACATCCCCGACGGCCGCGGCGGCCGGCACCGCTCAGCGGCACCGGAGCGCGGGCCTGGCGACGACCGTGTCGAAGGCCATCGGCGGCACGTCCGCCAAGGCGAAGTCACCCTCGACGGTGAAATCGTCCCCGACGCCGAAACCGTCCCCGACCGCGACGCCGTCCCCGAGTCCGACGGGGTCCCCGAGTCCGACGCGGTCCCCGAGTCCGACGCGGTCCAAGGGCCCCAAGCCGCCCCCGCACCCGAAGCAGACCCCGACCGGGCCGCCCTCTGCCTCACCCACCCACGGCACACTCGGGCTCTGACGGCCTACCAGGTCCTCCGTCCTCTGCTCCACGCCCGCAGTTCCATTCCAGAACTCGTCACTCATCCCAGAAATCACCGATGTGAGCTCTTCCCCACGGCGTGGCCGTACCGCCCGCGAAACGCCGGTGCGCACCCACTGGGTGCTGCTGGCGACCATGGTGCTGACCCTCACCCTCACGCTGCTCGTCGAGGGTTACACGCAGCACATGTTCGGCTTCCAGGACGATGGCGGGAACCCCCCGCAGGGACCCGCCGACAAGGTGCCGCCCTCGGTCGAGAACGGCGGCCCGGTGATCTCGTCCACCGGATCCACACCGGTCTCGCTCACCCCACCGGCGCACACCGTGGTACTCACCTTCGACGACGGCCCGGACCCGACCTGGACCCCCAAGGTCCTGGCGACGTTGGAACGGCACCATGTGCCCGCGACCTTCTTCCTCGTGGGCACCGGCGTGGCCACACACCCCGGACTGGTCGCCCGGATGGCGAAGGATCACGACGAACTCGGCCTGCACAGCTTCACCCACCCCTACCTGCCCGCCCTGCCCAGCTGGCAGCGCACGCTGGAGATGCGGGAGGACCAGCTCGCGGTGGCCGGCGCCTCGGGAGTCACCAGCAGCCTTTTCCGGCCCCCTTACTCCTCCAGCGCCGACGCGGTGGGCAACGCCGACTGGTCCGTGATGCGACAGCTCGGCCGGCAGGGCTACCTGACCGTGCTCGTCACCCAGGACAGCGAGGACTGGCAGAAGCCCGGCGTGCAGCGGATCGTCCACAACGCCACCCCGCCCAAGTCCACCGGCCAAGTGATTCTCTTCCACGACGCTGGCGGTGACCGCGCACAGACCATCGCCGCGCTCGACAGACTGATCCCACGACTCAAGGCGCGCGGCTACCGCTTCCAGACGGTCAGCCAAGCCTTCCACCTCACCGGCGCCAACCGCCCGGCCTCCACGAGCCAGTACCTGCTCGGCGTCGGGCTGCTGTGGCTGCTCAAGGGGGCGCTTTGGGGTCTCGACGGACTCGACCTGCTACTGCTCGTAGCCGGAGTGCTGGGCATCCTGCGCGCCGTGATCTCCATGATCGCCGCTGCCAGGCACCGGCGGCACGCCAAGACGGCGTGGGGACCGCCCGTCACCGAACCGGTGTCGGTGATCGTCCCCGCCTACAACGAGTCGGCCGGTATCGAGGCGACCGTCCGGTCCCTGGTCGCATCGGACCACCCGGTCGAGATCATCGTCGTGGACGACGGCTCCACCGACGGCACCGCCGACATCGTCGAGGCACTCGGCCTGTCGGGCGTACGGGTGATCCGCCAGCAGAACGCGGGCAAGCCCGCCGCCCTCAACACGGGGATCGCCGCCGCCTCGCACGAGATCGTGGTCATGATGGACGGCGACACGGTCTTCGAGCCGGACGCGGTCCGCCATCTAGTGCAACCGTTCTCCGACCCACGGATCGGAGCGGTCTCCGGCAACGCCAAGGTCGTCAACCGGCGCGGCCTGCTGGGCCGTTGGCAGCACATCGAGTACGTCGTCGGCTTCAACCTGGACCGGCGGCTCTTCGACCTGGCCCGGTGCATGCCCACCGTGCCGGGCGCGATCGGCGCCTGGCGCCGGGCCGCACTGGTGCGCGTCGGCGGTGTCTCCGAGGCGACACTCGCCGAGGACACCGACCTCACCATGGCGATCTGGCGGGATGGCTGGCGCGTGGTCTACGAGGAGAAGGCCGTTGCCTGGACCGAGGCTCCCGCTTCCCTCGGAGCCCTGTGGCGGCAGCGTTACCGCTGGTGCTACGGGACCCTGCAGGCGATGTGGAAGCACCGCCGGGCCGTCCGCCAGAGCGGCGCGGCCGGCAGGTTCGGCCGTCGCGGGCTGCTCTTCCTGCTGCTTTTCCAGGTGCTGCTGCCGTTGTTCGCACCCTTGGTCGACGTGCTGAGCGTGTACGGGGTGATCTTCCTCGACCCTGTCCACGTACTGCTGCTGTGGTGCTCGTTCCTGCTCATCCAGGTAGTCACCGGGGCCTATGCGTTCCGCCTCGACGGCGAACGGCGCGGACCGTTGTGGAGCCTGCCGTTCCAGCAGTTCGTGTACCGACAGCTGATGTACCTCGTGGTGGTCCAGTCGGTCGCCACGGCCCTGTCCGGCAGCCGACTGCGCTGGCAGCGCATGGAACGCTACGGCTCCCACCAGGAAGCACCACTGTCACCGGCAACGGGGGCCCGGGGCTGACGGCAGCGGTTGCCCTGCTGGCACCCACAGTCACAGCCCGAACCGCCGTCATAGCCGCAGCCGCAACCCCCGCAGTGGTTCACCGTCGACCAAGCGCAGAGCATCCTGGACGAACTCCCCGCCGAGTGGCGGACGATGTGTCTGCTTGGCTTCTACACCGGACTGCGCTGGGGTGAACTCTCCGGCCTGCACCGCCACCGCATCGACCGGCGCCGCTCGCGCCTGTTCGCGGTGGAGGTCAACACCAAGAGCGGTATCAAGGAGTACCCCAAGAGCTCCAAGAGCCGCCGGGAAGTCCCGCTCCCACCGCACGTCCTGGAGCCGCTCGACCGTCACATCCACCGGCTCGACCATGACGCGCTGGTCTTCACCACCATCACCAAGGGCCGCTCCGGACGCCGCCTCGACGACGGCAACTGGCGACGGCAAACCTGGTGGCCGGCCGTCGAAAGCGCCTACTACTTCGACACCGACGGCGAGCAACACCTCGTCCCGCACTACCCACCGCACTCCATGCGCCACGCCTGCGCCTCCTGGCTCGTCCAGAAAGGAGTCTCCCTCTACGAGGTCCAGCACCTCCTCGGACACGAGAGCTTCCAGACCACCCAGCGCTACGCTCACCTGCAACCGGACGCGCACAAGGCCGTCCTCGGAGCCTGGGAACGCCTGGACGTTCCGTTGACAATCGCCGCATAAACGTTTCTCCGCCCTGTCCTCCACGGACAGGGCGGAGGCGTCATGTGAGGACCAGGCACCTCCAGTGGGCGGGACCGTGATCACGGATGGTCGGGGTGGTCCTCCGTGGGAAGCGATCAGCGGCCCTGGGCGTCGACGGCCAGGGGTGAGCATAGAGGTCGCCGCGCAGCAGCTCTCGCAGAGCCTCACGGCTGTCCGGCGGAGTCCGCAGTGGCGAGCCAAGCGGGTCGATCTTCGCTGCGTACTCTTCGGCCCACTGCAGCCATTCCGGCTCGACCGCCAGAGTCGATGCGCTGTCGGCTTGTGCGCGTGCTGCGTGGCAGAAGGCGCGGATCTCGACAGCCTGATGCCACGCCTTCACCTGCTCGATCAGGACCCTCGCTCGATGCCTTTCAACTTGCTGCTCCCGCGCCTGAGCGATCGCCGCGTACCACTGGCGCTGCTGCTCGGCCTCGCGGAGCTTCCTTTCACGCTGCTGGCGCTCGGCCTCCGACGCGAGGTGTTCGAGATCGCGCAGAAGGTGCCCCAGTCGGGACTCCAGTGACCATCGGGCTCCGTCGCTGTACGAGTACGAATGCTGGTACCGGCTTCCAGCCGGTGCGCCGATCGCCAGGCGTCCGTTGAACTCCTCGTCGTACTTGGGGAGACGCGTCCAGGGACTGCGTTGCTGCTGGCGAACCTCCTGGGGAGTCGGCTCGTGGCGCACCTTGGTCGTCCGCTCCGTGAGCGCGAGCGGAAAGGCGATAACCAGCGAGTGCACGGCTTCACCACGGTGGAGGTCGGTCTGAGTCTCCAGCGCGTAGCCGCGGTTCTCGGCCGCCGTCAGGAGCGCGTGCATGATCCGCAGGGCTCGGTCGACGAGTAGACGTGACAGGTAGAGGGGAATGACCTCGGGCCTTCCTCGGGTGTCGACCACAGTCCGGGACCTGCCGAGAGCCTTGCACGTCGCGCGGACCAGACGGTGAAGGCGGTCCACGCTTTCGGGTACATCGATGGTCGGCACTGGGGGAGGCTGGGCCGCCTTCTCCGCCTTCTCGTCGACCAGCGTGAAGACGCAGTCGCCCCACTGCCGACCGGCCCAGCGCAGCTTGTGTCCCTCCAGTACGTGGCCGTGGTGCAGCGCACTTTAGTAGGCCGCCCGCCACCGCCCGCGGGTCTGCGGTCCAGGGTTCGGTACGGTGATTTTTCCCGAGGCGGTTCGTAGCCGGGAGATCAAGTCTGCTCCGTCAGTGGGGGCCTTTACAGCCTGATCAGCATCTCCTTCCAGGCGGTCCTTCTCTGCTTACACCTCACGAGGGTGCATTCCGTGCTTGAGGTAGTAGCGGCCATCCGCTGTGACGACGACCACGTGGCTGCTGCCGCGCCAGGTCCTCTTGATCAGCCCGCGCTTCTCAAGGGCCAAGCCGTATGGATGCTCTCGGGCGGGAGAGCCACGGCATCAGAAGCACCCGCGACTTCCCGGAGCATGTCGGCCTGCTTCTCCGTCAGTGCATACTTCACGGTTCCCGGCCTCCAGTCGACGAGCTGTGGGCGGAGGGCCACGATAGGCCGGGGCGAGCAGCGAGAACCACAACCCATCCCACGTATGGCTTCCACGGCCCCGTCCGGACGCGCTGAGGTCGGTCGTTGAAGTGAGTCAGCGCGCTTCGTGCGTGACGCTCGTTTGACGCTCTGGGCCCCTGGCAGCCCGTCTCCCGAGCCAAGAAACCTCCTCTGACCTGCGACTTCTCCAGCTCCCGCTCGCTGCGACATCTTTTCGATGACGCATCATGTGGAGTGCGTGGCGATTCTGGAGCCTGCGGCAAAGGGCCTCTGACCTGCACGTTCGTGGTTCTGACAGGTCTGCTCGACCTCTTTGGAGCACAACACACGCTCGATCCCGACCACCTCGGCTGTCCTCCAGTTCCGCCATGTCCTTCAGGACGCCGATGTGGTCGAGGCAGAAGAGAACGACCTCGCCCCAGTGGCCGGCTCAGATCCCCGCCCGTGACCAGCCGCCGGGGAGGCAGCGGGCCACGGATGTCGCACTACGTAGTGGACGCCGATGCCACCGGAGACGATCAAGTACCGGGGCGTTGTTCGCGCATCTGGACGAGCGGCAGCGGCGGCTGATGAGAGGGACGAGGCCCGGATCCTGGGGGGCGGCAGCCACCTCTCCTGATCCCGGGCAGCCGAGTCCAGGGGTGCGCATCCTCGCAGAGGGTGTCTGGTGGGTCCACCGGCTTCCGACCGCCTGGTCCGCGCCTCCCAGCCGCCGCCAGGCGATGTGGACCGCTCTGCGTGGATCATTGCGCCAAATCGGTTTGTTCGTGGGCACGTTGCTGCTCATCGTCGTACTGGTCGTCGCCTGGAGCGTGGCCAACCCGTCCCGCGTGGGCGGCTCTGCGGGGACGTGGCTGTCCCTCGCGTTCCTGGCGGGAGTCGTGTGGGCGGTGTTCCTGTTCCTGTTCGCTTGTTCCGCCGTCGCGCGAACCGGCTTCGGCGCGGTCTCGGTTCACCCCGCTGCCCCGCCTGTGCTGGCCACTTTCCTGGTCTGGGCGTTCGCGGTCACTGCCAGACTGCCCAGCGGACCGACGCCGATCGCCTATGTGCTGCTCATCGGCGGTCCGGCCACGGTGACGGCGATCGCATGGTGGGAGGTCCACCGATTGCGCACCCGGTTCGGGGTGCGGCTGAGGGGCGGCTGAAGCCTCGCCTGAGTGGAAGGAGGGCGTTCCGGCAGCGTGCGAGATGTCCGTTCCCAGGTTTTGTACGACATATGGCGGACCGGGGTCTGCGGCGCGGACGGCGAGTTGGGCCCGCCGCGCGCGACGGCGCGGCAGTCCCCCATCCGGGGCCGGCACCCCGGATGGGTGCCGGCCCCGGTCCGAGCAGCGGGCGAGGGAGACGGCGGGCGCCACCACCTCATGAGTGACGGACACACCGGGACGCCCCCGCACGGGTGACCACGCGGTGGGTGGTGGGGGTTTCGCGGCGTGTGGAGTGCGGCAGGAGCCGTGGGTGCCGTGCGTGAGGAAGGGGGTGCGGTGCGGGTGACCCGCGAGGAGGTGCGGGTCGTCCTGGTCGACCATTCCGACGTCATCCGGCTGGAGCTCGGCCCCGGACCCCGCCCGCGCATCGGCGGCGCGATCGACGAACCGAAGCGCGATCGACGAACTGAAGACGGAACGCTGGGTCGGACGGCGAGGTGATGCCCGCGGCGACCGTCGGGTGGACCGCGGGCATGGTCGCGAGCCCTCTGGCGGCGCTGGTCCCGGGTGAACGCGATCGGCTGGGACGGCTGAGCGTGGACCCCACCTGCGGGCGACCGGTGTCCCCGACGTCCAGGCCGCGGCGACACCGCTGCCGCGATGGCGGAGAAGGAGCACTCATACGACGCAGAGCCGCCGCCACGCCCAGCCGATGGGGAAGTCCACCGGGCACGACGTGGCCGCCAGTTGCTTCTCCAGGTTCTGCCCAGGCGCATCGATTCCTGGCGACGGTATGTTTGGTGCATAAAGTGATGTACGGGGCATAACCGTCGAGAGATGGGCGAGCGGCACCATGAAATTCGCGGTCATCGGCGGAACCGGGCTGATCGGGTCACGGGTTGTGGAGAACCTCGACGCGGCCGGCCACCAGGCCGTCCCGCACTCCCCGAAGTGTCCGACGCCGCCCTTCACGCTCGCGGCGAGAAGGCTGCCCATCTACGACCGGGTTTCGCCGAAGGCCGGGGAGTTCGTCAGGTTGATGACGACATCGACGCCCGCCACGGCTTCCTCGACGCCCCGGCCGTTCACGAGGTCCACGCCTGTGGCCGGGCGGATGGCGAGACCGTCCGTCTGCCGCGTACGCCGCTCCAGCCGATCGCCGCCGCGGACGTCTCCCGCATCATCGCCGAAGTGGCCGCCGGTACCCCGCTCAACGGCGTCCTCGACATCGCCGGACCCGACGTGTACCCCCTCGACGGAATCGGCCGGCTGACCCTCGCGGCCAAAGGCGACGGGCGCTCCGTCGTCACCGATGACACCGCCGGCATGTATGCCGCCGTCCACGGTGACGTCCTCACCGCCGGGCACGACGCCCGCATCGCCCCCCACCCACTACACGGACTGGCTCGCCTGAACCCGCCGCGATCCCCGACGCCGAGCAGCAAGGATTGTGCATGGTGCTCCGGGAGGCATTTCGACCACCCCTACGAGCAGCTCGCGGAGACCATCGGCCAGACCAGCAAGGTGCTGCCGCTGATCTTCTCTACCGGGCCCTCAGTGCGGGCACGAGGCACGTCAGTCGCGTCCCCCGAACGCCTCCAAAATGCGTTCCGCCGCCCGTGTCGCCGTCAAGCGGCCCTGCCTGACCTGTCGTTCGAGGTCCGGCGCGGTCTCGCGCACCGCGGGGTCGGAGTGGAGGCGGTCCAGCAGTTCGTCGCGGACCATGGCCCAGGTCCAGCGGACCTGCTGGTCGCGCCGCTTGGCGGTCAGCCGGCCGGTGGAGTCGAGCAGCGTACGGTGCTGCTCCAGGCGCTCCCAGACCGTGTCCAGCCCCGTCGACTCGCGGGCGCTGCAACTCAGCACCGGCGGGGTCCAGAAGGCCTCCTTGCCGTGCATCAGGCGCAGTGCGCCCGCCAGTTCGCGGGCGGCGGCCTTCGCGTCGCGCTCGTGCGGGCCGTCCGCCTTGTTGACGGCGATCACGTCGGCCAGCTCCAGGACGCCCTTCTTGATGCCCTGCAGCTGGTCGCCGGTGCGGGCCAGGGTGAGGAGGAGGAAGGAGTCGACCATCTCCGCGACCGTCGTCTCCGACTGGCCCACGCCCACGGTCTCCACGAGGATCACGTCGTAGCCCGCGGCCTCCATCACCACCATCGACTCCCGGGTGGCCTTCGCGACCCCGCCCAGTGTGCCCGCGCTGGGGGAGGGGCGGACGAAGGCCGCCGGGTCGACCGCCAGCCGTTCCATGCGCGTCTTGTCGCCGAGGATCGAGCCGCCGGTGCGGGTCGAGGAGGGGTCGACCGCCAGGACCGCGACCCGGTGGCCCAGCGAGGTGAGCAGCGTGCCGAACGCGTCGATGAACGTCGACTTGCCGACGCCCGGCACCCCGCTGATGCCGATCCGCCGCGCCCGGCCGCTGTGCGGAAGGAGCTGCGTCAGCAACTCCTGTGCCAGCGACCGGTGTTGGGGGCGCGTGGACTCGACGAGCGTGATCGCGCGGGCCACGATCGCCCGCTTCCCGTCGAGCACGCCCTTCACATATGCATCGAGATCGATCGCTGCCATCGGCGCCCTACAGCTCGTGGCCGGCGTCGGCCGGCAGCTCGTGGCCGAGGTCCGCCGACAGCCGCTTGACCAGGTCGTACGCCGCGTCGGGGATCACCGTCCCGGGCAGGAACACCTCCGCCGCGCCCATGTTCCGCAGCGTCGGCACGTCCTGCGGCGGGATCACCCCGCCGACCACGATCATGATGTCCTCGCGGCCCTCCTCGGCGAGCTTCTCGCGCAGCGCCGGGACGAGGGTCAGGTGGCCCGCGGCCAGCGACGACACACCGACCACGTGCACGTCGGCCTCGACCGCCTGCCGGGCGACCTCCTCCGGCGTCTGGAACAGCGGGCCGACGTCGACGTCGAAGCCGAGGTCGGCGAACGCGGTCGCGATCACCTTCTGGCCGCGGTCGTGGCCGTCCTGGCCCATCTTGGCGACCAGGATGCGCGGGCGGCGCCCCTCGGCCTCCTCGAAGGCGTCCACCAGGGCACGGGTGCGGTCCACGTTCGGGGACTGGCCTGCTTCGTTGCGGTACACGCCGGAGATCGTACGGATCTGGCTCGCGTGCCGGCCGTACACCTTCTCCAGGGCGTCGGAGATCTCGCCGACGGTCGCCTTGGCGCGGGCCGCGTGGACGGCCAGCTCCAGCAGGTTCTCCTTGCCGTCGGCGGCCCGGGTGAGCGCGTCGAGGGCGTCCTGGCAGGCCTGCTCGTCCCGCTCCGCGCGCAGCCGCCGCAGCTTCTCGATCTGCTGGGCGCGCACGGACGAGTTGTCGACCTTGAGGACCTCGATCGCCTCGTCGTTCTCCACGCGGTACTTGTTCACGCCGATCACCGGCTGGCGCCCGGAGTCGATGCGGGCCTGGGTGCGGGCCGCCGCCTCCTCCACGCGCAGCTTCGGGATGCCGGCGTCGATGGCCTGTGCCATGCCGCCCGCCTGCTCGACCTCCTGGATGTGGGCCCAGGCCTTGCGCGCGAGGTCGTACGTCAGCTTCTCCACGTACGCGCTGCCGCCCCAGGGGTCGATGACCCGGGTGGTGCCCGACTCCTGCTGGATGAGCAGCTGGGTGTTGCGGGCGATGCGCGCCGAGAAGTCGGTCGGCAGGGCCAGGGCCTCGTCGAGGGCGTTGGTGTGCAGCGACTGGGTGTGGCCCTGGGTCGCCGCCATCGCCTCCACGGCCGTACGCGTGACGTTGTTGAACACGTCCTGCGCGGTCAGCGACCAGCCCGAGGTCTGCGAATGGGTGCGCAGGGAGAGGGACTTGGTGTTCTTCGGCTCGAACTGGCTCACCAGCTTGGCCCACAGCAGGCGCGCCGCCCGCAACTTGGCGACCTCCATGAAGAAGTTCATGCCGATCGCCCAGAAGAAGGACAGGCGCGGCGCGAACGCGTCCACGTCCAGGCCCGCTTCCCGGCCCGCGCGGATGTACTCCACGCCGTCCGCGAGCGTGTACGCCAGCTCCAGGTCGGCCGTCGCGCCCGCCTCCTGGATGTGGTAGCCGGAGATGGAGATGGAGTTGTAGCGGGGCATCCGCTGCGAGGTGTACGCGAAGATGTCGGAGATGATCCGCATCGACGGCTTCGGCGGATAGATGTAGGTGTTGCGGACCATGAACTCCTTCAGAATGTCGTTCTGAATGGTTCCGGCCAGCTTCTCGGGCGGTACGCCCTGTTCCTCCGCCGCCACGATGTACAGCGCGAGCACCGGCAGCACGGCGCCGTTCATCGTCATCGACACGGTCATCCTGTCGAGGGGGATCCCGTCGAACAGCTGCCGCATGTCGTAGATCGAGTCGATGGCCACGCCCGCCATGCCGACGTCACCGGTCACGCGCGGGTGGTCGCTGTCGTAACCCCGGTGCGTGGGCAGGTCGAAGGCGACCGACAGGCCCTTCTGGCCGGCGGCCAGGTTGCGCCGGTAGAAGGCGTTGGACTCCTCGGCGGTGGAGAAGCCCGCGTACTGGCGGATCGTCCAGGGCTGGTTGACGTACATCGTCGGGTAGGGGCCGCGCAGATACGGCGCGATGCCCGGGTAGGTGCCCAGGAAGTCCAGGCCCTCCAGGTCACGGCCGGTGTACAGCGGCTTGACCCCGATGCCCTCCGGGGTCTCCCACAGCGGCTCTTCGCTCCCGGTCGCCCGCGCGACGGCCGCACGCCACTGATCGGCACTGCCGTCGACGGCCGGCGTCCCCAGCTCGATGCCGGAGAAGTCGGGGATTCCCATCAGGACACTCCCATGCGGTCGAGGGTCGCGGACAGCACGTCGATGGCGTCGCAGCCCGCGAAGACGTACGAGTCGATGCCGGCGTACTCGCCCCGGCCCGCCAGGAACACATGCCGGGCGCCGGCCGCCCTGAGCGACTCGGCCGCCTGCTCGGCCTGTTCGGCGTACAGGGCGTCGCTGGAGCACAGCACGGCCTCGGTGGCGCCGCTGTCCTCGAAGGTGCCGTCCGTGACCGGCTCGATGCCGCCCGCCTGGAAGAGGTTCGCCGCGAAGGTCGCCCGCGCGGTGTACGCGGCGGCCGAGCCGATGGTCGCCAGGAAGATCCGGGGGCGGGCGCCGGTCGCCGCGAGGTGGGCGTCGGAGCGGGCGCGCAGCTCCTCGTACGCCTCGTCGCGGCGCACCCGGGGCAGACCGCCGGACGGCGGCTCGGGCGCGGGCTCGCGGTCCACCGGCTTCTCCGCCAGCAGCGGGAACTCGCTGACACCGGTGATGGGTTCGCGCCGCTTGGCGAGCTTCTTGGAACGCTCCGCCCAGGTCGTCGCGAGGTCCGTGCGCAGCCGGCCGGAGCGCAGTACGGCGGCCTGGCCGCCGTCGCGCTCGATCGTCCGGAAGAACTCCCAGGCGGCCTGGGCGAGTTGGTCGGTGAGCTGCTCGACGTACCAGGAGCCGCCCGCCGGGTCGATGACCCGGGCCAGGTGGGACTCCTCGATGAGGATCGTGGAGGTGTTGCGGGCGATCCGGCGGGCGAACGCGTCGGGCAGCCCGAGCGCGTGGTCGAACGGCAGCACGGTCACCGAGTCGGCGCCGCCGACCCCGGCGGCGAGCGTGGCGACCGTCGTGCGGAGCATGTTCACCCACGGGTCGCGGCGGGCCATCATCACCGGCGAGGTGACCACGTGCTGCACCTGCGCGCCGGGCGCGCCGCAGACCTCGGCGACCCGGGCCCACAGCCGGCGCGCGGCGCGGAGCTTGGCGATGGTGAGGAACTGGTCGGCGGTGGCGGCGTAGCGGAACTCCAGCTGCCCGGCGGCCTGTTCGACACCGAGCCCCGCCTCGGTGAGCTCCCGCAGATACGCCACACCGGTGGCGAGCGAGGCGCCCAGCTCCTGCGCGGCCGAGCCGCCCGCCTCGTGGTACGGCAGCGCGTCCACGGTCAGGGCGCGCAGACCCGGGTACTGCTCGGCGCAGCGCGCGGCCAGGGCGGCGTACGGCGCGAAGTCCAGGGCGGTGCCGGTGCGGGCCTCGTGGCCCAGCGGGTCGCCGCCCAGATTGCCGCGTACGGCGGCCGCGTCCACGCCGTTGCCGTCGTACAGCCGCAGCAGCGCCTCGGCGGCCTGCTCGGTGTCCCGGCCGGCGTCCAGGACGACCGGCGCGAGGTCCAGGTACACACCCTCCAGCGCCCGGCCCAGCCCGTCGAGCGGGATGCCGCCCTCGCCCAGCACGAGCCACAGCGAGGTGCCGCCGTTCTCCAGGTCGGCCAGGACGGCGTGCTCCGAGAGGGCGGTGTGCCGCTGCCGTACGTCCCAGCCGCCCGCGGTGTTGCCCTCGGGGCGGCCGCCGCGCACATACGGCGCGAAGCCCGGCAGGCCGGGGTCGGGCGCGGCGTCGCGAGCGGTGTACAGGGGCCGGGTGCGCAGCCCGTCCTCCAGCGTCGTGGACAGGGCGTCCTCAGCTGCCGCGCCCGAGACTTCCTTGCCCGACTTGCGCAGCACGCCCTCGACCAGGCGTTGCCACTGCTCGTGTGTCGCGTCAGGGAACTCGGCGGCCAGTGAGAGCCCGTCGTCAGGCAGGACCGTCATGGCTCGGATGCTAGGGCAGCACGCTCGAATGAGAGTAAAGCGAGGGCTGTGACGTTGCCCTCCTCGCGGTTGTGACCTGCGCCGCTCAGCCCTCGGAGGGCTCCCCGTCCGGGGCCGGCAGGTCCGGTACGAGGGCGCACATGGCCATGCGCTGCTCGGGTCCCATGGAGTCGGCGAGGGCCTGCCGGACGGTCCCGGCGAGCAGGGCCGAGGTCTCGCTCAGCAGCTCGCGCGCCCTGGCGGTGAGGGCCACCTGCACACCGCGCTTGTCGCCGCACACGGACGTGCGGGCGACCAGACCGGCCCGCTGCAGGCAGGCGATCTGGTAGGTGAGCCGGGTCTTGGGGCGGCCGAGGAGATCGGCGACCTGCGTCATGCGCAGTCCCTCGCGGGGCCGTTCCGCCAGCAGGCACAGGATCAGGAACTCGTCGTGGGAGACGTCGAGGGTCTCCTTCACGACCGACCGCAGCCGCTGCTCCACGGTGCCCGTGGCGGCCAGCAGGACCATCCAGGCGCGCAGCTCCGCGGGCAGCAGGCCGCCCGCTGAGGCGGGGCATTCGAGCTGGTGGGCGGGGTGCGCGTCGGAGGCGGACATGCGTCGAGTCTACCTGTTGTCCAATTTTGGACCAGCCGGTTGTTCAGTTTTGGACCAGCAGGTTGTCCAAATTTGGAGGACGCGCTAGCGTGGCGTCAGTCATCCAAATTTGAACCACTCGACTCCGGAGTACGACCATGACCCTCGCCGTGCAGACAGGCACCTGGCAGCTCGACCCGGCCGCGTCCACCGTGGGACTGCGGCACAAGACCATGTGGGGGCTCGTCACCGTGAAGGGCGCGTTCGCCGCTGTCACCGGCGGCGGCGAGGTGCACGCCGACGGCTCGGCCACGGGCACCGTGACCCTGGAGGCGGCCTCCCTGGACACCAGGCACGCCAAGCGGGACACCCACCTGCGCTCGGCCCACTTCTTCGACGCCGGCAGCCACCCGGAGATCACCTTCGCCGTCCGTGGCGCCGACCGCCTCGACGGCGACGACGTGCGGGTCAGCGGACAGCTGACCGTGCGGGGCGTCAGCAGGCCCGTGACCTTCACCGCCCGCCTCACCGACGCCGGCGCCGAGGCGCTCACCCTGGACGCCGAGTTCACCGTGGACCGCGAGCAGTTCGGCATGGGCTGGAACCAGCTGGGCATGATGCGCGGGCTCACCACGGTGACGGCGAAGCTGCGTTTCACGCGGGCCCAGGCGTGAGCCGCCTGCTCAGCCCTTGAGGAAGGGGCTCAGCCCCTGGGTGCTCCCGGGCCCTCGAGGCCCAGTTCGGCCCAGCTCACGTCCTTGGTCGAGAGCGTCTGCGGGGTCGCCGTGAAGGCGCGCAGCCGGAAGTGCGTGGACCTCTTCGAGGGCACCGGGAAGCCGCCCTTGGGCGCCCGCAGCTCGACGGTCGCCGTGGTGTGCGCGGGGATGGTGGCCGGGCCGTGCGCCAGGGACCAGTACCGGCTCATGCCCTGGCCCGTCGTCAGCATGTAGTGCGGGCTCAGCGCGCCGCCGCCGGTGTTGGTCACCCGCACCGTCATCGCGGACAGCGTGTGCGCCGGGCCGTGCCGGACCGCCGTGATGTCCATCCGCAGCGGCGGCCTGCCCGTCACCGCGAGCGTCGCGCTCACCAGCGGGGGCGTGATCAGCAGGACGACCGCGGCGGCCAGGGCCGGCCGACGGCGCGGACCGGTCAGCCACCGGGGCCGCGGCTGCCACGCCTTCCTGAACTCCGACAGGGGCACGGTGATCGCCGCCGCCAGCCACAGCGGCGTGTACATCAGGTAGTAGCCGTCCTGGGACCGGGTCGCCAGGTAGAAGGCGCACCAGGGCAGCACGGTCGCGGCGGGGCCCAGTCGCCGTACGAACAGCACGAACAGCGCCAGCAGGGCCGCGGCGAGCAGCATGCTCGCGTGGCCGTACCAGTCGAGCCGGTCGCTGCCGTGCGTGAAGTACAGGGAGATGCCGACCAGACCCTGGCCGTGCACCACCGCGCCCTGGGTCAGCGGCAGGGCGATGCCCCGGAACCACGGGCCCGGCTCGCTGACGATGAAGTACGCGTTGATCAGCAGCCAGGTGAGGACGGCGATCCCCGCGATCCGCAGGACCACCCGCGCGGCCTGTCGCCCGCCGAGTTCCCCGCGGCGCACGGCGTAGATCCCGGCCAGCAGGAACGGGGTGACGAACCAGGGGAGTTGCTGTGCCGCGCACGCGGCCCCGATGCACGCGGCCCGCGCGATCCCGGCGGCACCCAGCCGGCCCCCGGCGCCGAACCGCGGCCAGCGCACCACCACCGGCACCAGCAGGACCAGGCCGACGATCGCCGGGTAGCCCTGGCGGGCGTACATCGGCAGGAAACCGAAGCCCAGGCAGACCATCGTGGCCGCCGAGCGCCACGGCGTCGGCAGCAGCCGCCACAGCACCACCGCGCCCACGATCAGCACGACGGTCGCCGCCAGGGTCGCCGGTGCGCCGACGTGGCCGAGCCACAGGAAGGGCACGGTGAGCAGCGGCGTCAGCGGGGGATAGCCGTACGTGTAGTCGTAACCGCCGGTCGTCGTGGCGGTCAGGGCGACGCCCTTGATGTGGAAGAGCCACGGCCACGGCTGGTCGTACACCTGGTGTCCGCCGACGATCTCCTTCGCGGCCTGCGTGGTCAGGACCGCCTCGTCGCCGCCCGCGTGGTTCAGCGCCCAGGTGCACAGGGTGAGTGCGATCGCGGTCACCAGCACCACGGCGTCCAGACGGACCAGCGAACGCGCCCGGCGGACCGTCAGCGTGAGCACGCCGGTCACCAGGATCGTGGCGTAGCAGGCGGAGATGACCCCCGCGAGGATCAGCTGGTGCGTGGCCGCCTGCGTCCACACCGTGCGCGTGCCGATGAACAGGCTGACGTCGGCGAGCAGCGTCAGTACGCGGTGCCACTGCGCGGGTGGCGCCTGGAGCTCCGCGGGGGCGACCGGTACGGCGGACACCGCCGACTGCGTCCGCCGGCCAGCTGTCACCTGCTGTGTTTCTGCCAAGTGCACGGCACCGGACGCTAGTGGCAGCCGATGAACACGGCGTGGCGGCATGTGAAGAGTCGGATATGAGCGAGGTAAGAGGCGGACTTAATCGTACATGTGATGGCAGGTCGCTCCCCGTCGGACGGCACCGGATCGGTCGCGCAGTGTGTCGTTGTTGGGCCGAACGGGTGACTTGGCGTAAGAATTGGCTGGTGCAGGCATGGAATGCGAGTCAGGTCGGGGGGAGCCGGTGAGCCGTTACGACGTCACCGATGAACAGTGGGAAGGGCTCGCCCAGGTCGTGCCGCTGCGGGGCCGCGACGCCTGGCCGTCCGCGGTGAACCACCGCTCACTGCCGGACGCCGAGACCGAGACCCGGCGCCGGTTCGTGGTCCTGCGCGTCAACGTCTTCGCCGACGCGCGGGAGGTCGCCGAGACCCTGATGGCCGGCGCGCCGGTCCTGCTCGACCTCTCCGGCGCGGAGACCGAGGTCGCCAAGCGCGTCCTCGACTTCAGCACGGGCGTTGTCTTCGGCCTGGGCAGCGGGATGCACCGCGTCGACCGCAACGTGTTCCTCCTCACCCCGCCCGGCACAGAGGTGAGCGGGCTGATGGAGGGGGCTGGGGTGTCGGGCGGCTGACGGGGGCGCGTGCGACGGCCGTCACCCGGCCGAGTGGCCCCGGTCCCGTTCGGGACTGCCGGACCGCCCGTTCGTGGGAACGGTGTCGGCAGGAAACGGTTCGGCAGGCGGGGCGAGTTCTACGGTCCGGACATGGCCGTGCCCTCCGTGTCCGCTGAGCCCCCCGTCGCCGACCCACCGGCCGGGACCCCACCCGCGCGGTCCCGGCGGTCCCCCGACGCGCGTGCCCGGATCACCGAACTGCGGCTGTCGGCCTTCGCCGGGCATCGGCGCGCCGGCTTTCCGCTGGGGCCCGTCACCCTGTTCGCCGGGCCCAGCGGAGCGGGTAAGACGACCGCGCTCACGGCGTACGGGGCGCTCGCCCGGCTCGGCGGCGGAGCCTCGCTCCACGAGGTGTTCCCGGACCCGGTGGCCTGCGTGCCGCAACGGGCACGCCCCGATGCCGGAGGGCGGCGCGGCTTCCGGATCGGCTGTACGGCCGACGGCGCCGAGGGGCCGGTCCGGCTCGACGTCGCCGTACAGGCCGAACCGGACCTCAGGATCGTGGGGGAGCGGCTGACGGCGGGCGGGGTCGTCCTGCTGGAGACCGCACTGCGCGACCCCGGACGCGGTACCGTCCAGGCCGCCTGGCACACCGCCGGCTCCGCCCCGGTGACCCGCGCCCCGCTGCCCGACGACCGCCTCGGCACCGCCCTGCTGCCGCTGCGCGTGGCCGGCAAGACCGACGGGCAGCGTCATGTGCTCGCCGCCGCCGAGCAGATGGTGGTCGCCCTGCGCTCCGTCTTCCCCTGCGACCCCCGCCCCGAGTGCATGCGCACCCCTGTGCCCACCGGCTCCGGCCGGCTGCTGTCGGGCTGCGGCAACCTCCCCGACGTGCTGTGGCGCACCCGCGCGGAATGCGGCCGCCGGCACGGCCTGCTGATCGAGGCCCTGCGTGCGGGCTGCGCGGGTCCGGTGACCGATCTCGTCGCGGAGCCGCTGCCGGACGGCACGGTACGGGCGCTGCTCGACCGCGGCGACGGCCTGCGCACCGAACTCGCCCGGCTCGGCGACGGCGAACTGCGCTATCTCGCGCTGACGCTGGTGCTGCTGACCGGGCCCGGCGTCCTGGACGTGGACACCCCGGGCGAGGTGCCCGACGCCCTGCGCACCCTCACCGTCCTCGCCGACGGCTTGGAGCGCGGCCTCGACCCCGCCCAGCGCCGGGAACTGCTGCGGACGGCCGTCCGGATGGGCGAGCGCGGGCACATCCGGTGTGTGGGCGCGGTGAGCGACGCCTCGTGGGCCACCGGGACCGAGGGCGTCACAGTGGTACATCTGGACGCGTGACCGAACCTCTCGACCTGGCCCGACTCCAGCGCCGACTCGCCGAGTTCGCGGCCGCGCGGAACTGGCAGCCCTACCACACCCCCAAGAACCTCGTCGCCGCGCTCAGCGTGGAGGCCTCCGAACTGGTCGAGATCTTCCAGTGGCTGACGCCGGAGGAGTCCGCACGCGTGATGGAGGACCCGGACACCGCGCACCGGGTCACCGACGAGGTCGCGGATGTCCTCGCCTATCTGCTGCAGTTCTGCGACGTCCTCGGCATCGATGCGCCGGCCGCCCTGGCCGCCAAGATCGACCGCAACGAACGGCGGTTCCCGGCGCCGGGGGCGCAGAGTGCGCCCGAGCGCCCTCAACCACCGGAGGGCTGAACTCCGTTATTACTCTCCGAAGTTGAACCGCCTGTCGAATCCGAATTGTTGTCCACAGATTTCCGTCTACCTCTGGCTTTTCGTCCCGACCACCCTCACTCTGGGTAGTGGACTAGAGAGTTCAAGAGGGCGTGCGAGGAAGCACGCGGAAGGACGGGGGCGACGCGTGGACGCGATACGGCTCATTCTCACCAGCAGGCGTGCGCTGGCGTGCGCCGCCGACTCGGCCGAGATCATGGCGGAGGTGTGGCAGGCGCAGGCCCTGGCCCAGGCGGTCGGCAGCCGCCTCGCGGTCTCCGGCCCGCCCGAGCTGCGCGGCGAGGCGCTGGGCCTGACCGAACTGGCGGGCCGGGGCTGCGGGGTCCTGGACCCGCCCGAACTCGACCTGGGCGACCTGCGCGCCGCCCAGCTCACCGAGCTGGCCGACGCCCGCGAGACCCTGCTCTGCCTCGGGGGTCTGCTCGGCGAGGTCGGCATGGCCCTGGTCGGCATGGCCAGCGGGGCCGACGACGAGACGACGTACTGGCAGTGCATGGAGGCCATCGACGCGGCCGACGAGTCCCGCGACCGCGTCCTGGAGATGCTGCGCAAGCTGGCGGCGCGGGAGGAGGTGTTACGGGAGGACGAGAGCCAGAAGGGTACGAACGGCGACGAGAACAGCCTGGACGGCAACCGCAGCAGCCCGTCCGGCGTTTGAGGACGAGCCTCGTGGGCACCGGCGCGCCCGCCGGGCATCCGGGGCGCCGGGCGATTTTTCACCCGACCGGGTACGGCCGTGCCCGGCGGTACCGGCGAGGTCGACGTGGTGCACGGCGTGCAGGATGGATGTATGGACCTTCGAATCTTCACCGAGCCCCAGCAGGGGGCCACCTACGACACCTTGCTCACCGTGGCGAAGGCCACCGAGGACCTGGGCTTCGACGCCTTCTTCCGCTCCGACCACTACCTCCGCATGGGCAGCGCCGACGGCCTGCCCGGCCCCACGGACGCCTGGATCACGCTCGCCGGGCTGGCCCGCGAGACCAAGCGCATCCGCCTCGGCACGCTGATGACCGCCGGAACGTTCCGGCTGCCCGGCGTGCTCGCCATCCAGGTCGCCCAGGTCGACCAGATGTCCGGCGGCCGGGTGGAGCTCGGCCTCGGCGCGGGCTGGTTCGAGGAGGAGCACAGGGCGTACGGCATCCCGTTCCCGAAGGAGAGGTTCGCGCGGCTGGAGGAGCAGCTCGCGATCGTCACCGGGCTGTGGGCGACCGAGGCCGGCAAGACCTTCGACTTCCACGGCACGTACTACGACCTGACGGACTCGCCCGCGCTGCCCAAGCCGGCGCAGAAGAAGCTGCCGGTGCTCATCGGCGGCCACGGAGCGAACCGTACGCCGCGGCTGGCAGCCCAGTTCGCCGACGAGTTCAACATCCCCTTCGCCTCCATCGAGGACAGCGAGCGGCAGTTCGGCCGCGTGCGTGCCGCCGCCGAGGAGGCCGGCCGGGGCGGGGACGCGCTGACGTACTCCAACGCGCTCGTGGTCTGCGTCGGCCGGGACGACCAGGAGGTCGCGCGCCGCGCCGCCGCGATCGGCCGTGAGGTCGACGAGCTGAAGGCCAACGGCCTGGCCGGCTCGCCGGCCGAGGTCGTCGACAAGATCGGCCGGTACGCCGCGATCGGCTCCCGGCGGATCTATCTGCAGATCCTGGACCTCGAGGACCTGGACCACCTGGAACTGATCTCCACCCAGGTGCAACCACAGCTGCCGTAACACCTTCCGGGGCGCTCCCGGGCCCCCGGCCTCCGGCCCCGGCTCCCGGCCTCCGGGCTACGGCGTTGGGGTCCCGGTCCCCGGCCTCCGGGTTACGGCGTTCGTGTCCCGGCCTCCGGCCTCCGGGCACGGCGTTGGGGTCCTGGCCTCTGGGCCACGGCTTCGGGACCCCGGCCCCCGGCCCTGGCCCCGGCCTCCGGGTCACGGCGCTGGGGTCCCGGACTCTGAGCTCCAACTCCGGTCCCGGCCACCTGCCGACGGCTTCTGGGTCTCGGCCACGGGCCCCCGGCCCCCGGCCTCGAGGTCCTGGGCCACGGCCTCCGGATTACGACATTGGGGCCCCGGCCCCTGGGCCCCGGCCTCCGGAACCACGGTCACCGGGTCATGGCCTCCCGGCCGTGGACACCGGTTCACCTAGCCGAGGCTGACTTCACAGGAGCTCCCCCTGGGTGAAAGGCCGCCGTCGTGCGCCACGGCGGTGGCCTACCGCCTGCCTCGCCTGTCTCAGCCGCTCTGGGCGAAGCCGTAGTCGAGGATCCGGCGCCTTGCCGAACAGCGTCTTGCCGGTGGCCGGGTCCAGCGCGAACGCTCCCTGGGCCTGTACCTGCGGTGCCGTGGCGGCCTCGGCGGGCGCGGCCGCGAGGACCCCCGTACCGAGGACCGTACCCGCCAGTGCCGCGACGACGGCTCTCCGGCCGACGCGGACGTGGTGGCCGTGAGACATGGTTCCCCGTGCAGTCAGTGGTCAGTTGACGGTTGATCACTATGCCGTAACTGTGTACGTTCCGTGTGGGAAGTGTGGGCTCCGCCACAGCGTGATCGTTCGGGTCCTGGTGAGATCGCCGGATGCTCGGTTTCCTCCTGCGCCTGCTGCCGTTCTGGGTCCGCGAGCCCTTGCTCGTCGTGGTCGGCTCCGTTCTCGGCGTACGCCTCATGTACCTCGCGTTCCGCGACCACGACTGGGCGTTGGCCGGTTTCGGTGTGGTGTTCCTCGTGTTCACGGCCGTACGCGTCCACACGGTGGTCCGGGCGCTGCGCGCACGCCGGAACCCGGACACGCCGGCTCCCGCGCCCGCGCCCGCGGTCGGCTCGGCAGCCGTCGCGGCCACCCGGGCCCAGGGCCACGTCCCGGCCCCGGCCCAGGCCCCGGCCCAGGTCCCGCCCCACGCCCCGGCCCCAGCCCCGGCCCCGGCTTCGTTCACTCCGGAGAAGGAGCCCAGCGCGTGGGGCCAGGCCGTCGCGGCCGTGGCCGTGTTCGGAGCGATCGGGGCCGCGCTGTGGGTGGCCCCGCACGTGCTGCCGTCCGACAGCGCCACGCAGCGGGCCGCCTCGTGTGCGGGCGGGGGACATGAGGACTTGCCGCAGGTGTACAGGAAGACGTCCCGGCCCGTGACCGGTGACGAGCTGTGCAAGGCACTCAACCGGCCCGATCTCGCCCGGCTCCTCGGAACGCCGGGGGAGACCGCGTCCACGGCTTCCGGCAACAGCGACACCGCTCCCCTGACCGATGGGAAGGTCGCCCAGCCGGAGGCCGAGATCGGGTTCGACACGTACACCGTGAACCTGTCGGCCACCTACAACCACCTGTCGATCGCCCAGTACGTGAAGCTGAAGAAGATCGGAAACGAGCAGAACGTCGAGACGCGTACGGTGCTCGGCCGGCCGGCGGTCTTCTCCTCGGACCACACCATGAAGCTGAGGATCAGTCTCGGGAGTGGCGGAACCAGCGGCGGACCCGTCGAAGAAGGTCCCCTCGCCCGGACGCTGACCGTGGCCCTCGACGGGAAGGACCGGGGCGGCTACTACGACCTCACGGTGTGGAGCCAGTCCGGAGCCCTCCCCGACGACAGCGCCCTGATCGACATCGCCGAGAAGGTCCTGCCCACGATCCCCGAACGGGGCGCGCGGTGAGAAAAACGGTGGTCGGCAGGTCCTGATCCCGGAAGACTCGGTCATGTGTTCCTGACGATCTCCATGCGCGGCGACGCCGCCCACCCGGCCACCGACCTCGGCTACCTGCTGCACAAGCACCCGGACAAGGCGCAGAAGTTCTCCACGTCCTACGGCACGGCGCATGTCTTCTACCCCGAGGCGGGCGACCGGCGCTGCACGGCCGCGCTGCTGCTGGAGATCGACACGCTCGCCCTGGTCCGGCGGGGCAAGGGCAAGGGCCGCGGCGGAGCCCCCGACGCGGCGCTCGCGCAGTACGTCAACGACCGCCCCTACGCGGCCTCCTCGCTGCTCGCGGTCGCGCTGAGCGGCGTGTTCTCCAGCGCGATGAAGGGCACCTGCCACGCCAGGCCCGAACTCCCCGGCCGGACACGGCCGTTGCGTATCGAGGTGCCCGCGCTGCCCGCCCGCGGCGGCCCGGAGCTCGTACGGCGTCTGTTCGAGCCGCTGGGCTGGACGGTCACCGTCGAACCGGTCGCCCTGGACGAGGAGTTCCCCGAGTGGGGTGACTCGCGCTATGTGCGGCTCGTCCTGGAGTCCGAGGCGCTGACCCTCGCCGAGGCCCTGCGCCACCTGTACGTCCTGCTGCCGGTCCTCGACGACGCCAAGCACTACTGGGTCTCCTCCGACGAGGTCGACAAGCTGCTGCGGGCCGGCGAGGGCTGGCTGCCCGAGCACCCGGAGCAGAAGCTGATCACCAGCCGTTACCTCTCCCGCCGCTGGTCGCTGACCCGGCAGGCGATGGAGCGGCTGGAGCTGGTGCGGCTCGCGGAGGCCGACGACAGCGAGGTCGAGGAGATCGACAACGCCGTCGAGGAGGAGACCGGGACGGAGGAGAAGCCGACCCCGCTCGCCGTGCAGCGCAGGGAGGCGATCCTGGCCGCGCTGCGGGACAGCGGCGCCGGTCGCGTACTCGATCTCGGCTGCGGTCAGGGCGAGTTGGTGCGTGAGCTGCTGAAGGACGTGCGGTTCACCGAGATCGTCGGCGTCGACGTGTCGGTGCGCGCCCTGACCATCGCCTCCCGGCGGCTGAAGCTGGACCGCATGGGGGAGCGGCAGGCCTCGCGCGTCCAGCTCTTCCAGGGCTCGCTCGCCTACACCGACAAACGGCTCAAGGGCTACGACGCCGCCGTGCTGAGCGAGGTGATCGAGCACCTCGACCTGCCCCGGCTGCCCGCTCTGGAGTACGCCGTGTTCGGGCACGCCCGTCCGCGCACGGTCCTCGTGACCACCCCGAACGTCGAGTACAACGTCCGCTGGGAGACCCTGCCCGCCGGACACGCCCGGCACGGCGACCACCGCTTCGAGTGGACCCGGGAGGAGTTCCGCACCTGGGCGCGCACGGTGGCCGAACGGCACGGCTACGACGTGGAGTTCGTGCCGGTCGGACCGAACGACCCGGAGGTCGGTCCGCCCACCCAGATGGCCGCGTTCGTAAGGAACACAGCCGCGATCAAGACCGAGAAGGAGAAGGAGGCGAAGGCCGCATGACCGAGAACCGAACGGGACGGATCCTCCCCGTCACCGACCTCTCCCTGGTCGTCCTCGTCGGCGCCTCCGGATCCGGCAAGTCCACCTTCGCCCGCAGGCACTTCAAGCCGACCGAGGTGATCTCCTCGGACTTCTGCCGCGGTCTCGTCTCCGACGACGAGAACGACCAGAGCGCCACCCGGGACGCCTTCGACGTCCTGCACTACATCGCGGGCAAGCGGCTGGCCGCCGGCCGCCGCACCGTCGTGGACGCCACCAGCGTGCAGCAGGACGCCCGGCGCCAGCTGATCGAGCTGGCCAGGAAGTACGACGTGCTGCCCGTCGCCATCGTGCTGGACATGCCCGAGGAGGTGTGCGCCGAGCGCAACGCGGCCCGCACCGACCGCGCCGACATGCCCCGCCGGGTCATCCAGCGGCACATCCGCGAACTGCGCCGCTCGCTGCGGCACCTGGAGCGGGAGGGCTTCCGCAAGGTGCACGTGCTGCGCGGGGTCGAGGAGGCGGAGAGCGCCACCGTCGTCACCGAGAAGCGCTTCAACGACCTCACCCACCTCACCGGCCCCTTCGACATCATCGGCGACATCCACGGCTGCTCGGCCGAGCTGGAGTCGCTGCTCGCCAAGCTGGGCTATGTCGACGGCGTCCACCCGGAGGGCCGTACCGCCGTGTTCGTGGGCGACCTGGTCGACCGCGGCCCGGACACCCCGGGCGTGCTGCGCCGGGTGATGTCCATGGTCGAGACGGGCAACGCGCTGTGCGTGCCCGGCAACCACGAGAACAAGTACGGCCGCTACCTCAAGGGCCGCCAGGTCCAGCACACCCATGGGCTGGCCGAGACCATCGCGCAGATGGAGGGCGAGAGCGAGGAGTTCGAGAAGCGGGTGCGGACCTTCCTGGCGGGCCTGGTCAGCCACTACGTCCTCGACGGCGGCAAGCTGGTCGTCTGCCACGCCGGCCTGCCCGAGAAGTACCACGGCCGCACCTCCGGCCGGGTCCGCTCGCACGCCCTGTACGGCGACACCACCGGCGAGACCGACGAGTTCGGGCTGCCGGTGCGCTACCCGTGGGCGGAGGACTACCGGGGACGCGCGGCGGTGGTGTACGGGCACACGCCGGTCCCCGAGGCGACCTGGCTGAACAACACCATCTGCCTGGACACCGGCGCGGTCTTCGGCGGCAAGCTGACCGCGCTGCGCTGGCCGGAGCGCGAGCTGGTCGACGTACCGGCCGAGCGGGTCTGGTATGAGCCGGCGAAGCCGCTGCGCTCGGAGGCGCCCGGCGGACACGACGGCCGGCCGCTGGACCTGGCGGACGTCCACGGCCGCAGGGCGGTGGAGACGCGGCACGCCGGCATGGTCGCGGTCCGCGAGGAGAACGCGGCGGCGGCGCTGGAGGTCATGAGCCGCTTCGCGACCGACCCGCGCCTGCTGCCGTATCTGCCGCCGACCATGGCACCGACGGCGACTTCGCAGGCAGAGGGCTACCTGGAGCACCCGGTCGAGGCCTTCGCGCAGTACGCGGCGGACGGGGTCGAGCGGGTCGTGTGCGAGGAGAAGCACATGGGCTCGCGGGCCGTGGCCCTGGTGTGCCGGGACGCGGAGGCGGCACGCAAGCGCTTCGGCGCCGGGGGCACCTCCCGCCCGGGCGAAGCCGACAGCGGGGGAGGTCCGACGGGGTCCCTCTACACGCGTACCGGGCGGCCGTTCTTCGACGACGAGCAGGTGACCGAGGAGATCCTCGGCCGGCTGCGCGCGGCGATCGAGGCCGCCGGTCTCTGGGACGAACTGGACACCGACTGGCTGCTGCTGGACGCCGAGCTGATGCCGTGGTCGCTGAAGGCCGCGGGGCTGCTGCGCAGCCAGTACGCAGCCGTCGGCGCCGCGTCCGGCGCGGTGTTCCCGGGCGCGCTGGCCGCTCTGGAGGCCGCCTCGGCCCGGGGCGTCGACCTCACCGGCCTGCTGGACCGGCAGCGGGACCGCGCCGCCGACGCGGCCGCGTTCACCGCCGCCTACCGCCGCTACTGCTGGACCACGGACGGCCTGGACGGCGTACACCTGGCCCCCTTCCAGCTGCTGGCGGTCCAGGGCCGCAGCCTCGCCGCGCTGCCCCACGACGAGCAACTGGCTCTGATCGACCGCCTGGTGGAGCACGACGGCACCGGACTCCTGCGGACCACCCGGCGGCTGTACGTCGACACCGGCGACCCGGCGTCGGTTCTGGCGGGTGTCGACTGGTGGCTGGAGATGACCGGCCGCGGCGGCGAGGGCATGGTCGTCAAGCCGCTCGGCGCGCTGGTCCGCACCGCCGACGGCCGCCTGGTCCAGCCCGGCATCAAGTGCCGCGGCCGGGAGTACCTGCGGATCATCTACGGCCCCGAGTACACCCGGCCGGACAACCTCGCCAGGCTGCGGCAGCGGTTCCTGAACCACAAGCGGTCGCTCGCCCTGCGCGAGTACGCCCTCGGCCTGGAGGCCCTGGACCGGCTCGCGGAGGGGGAGCCGCTGTGGCGGGTGCACGAGGCGGTGTTCGGGGTGCTGGCCCTGGAGTCGGAGCCGGTGGACCCACGGCTGTGAGCGGGGTGACTCCGGGTACGGCATGCCGGAGCGATCGATACCGGCCAGGGGTGCCGGGTATGAGACAGCCCTGGCCGGGGCCGGTGATTCCGGTCCCACTGGTCCCTGGTTAACCGCAGGTAGCCGTGCTAACTTCGCTGGTCGGTCAGGCAGATGTACCGGCTCAGGGGGAAAGTCGGTGGAGACAGGAGCGGGATCCGGCGACCTCGAGGGCTGTGCCGGGCAGGGCAGGGGTTGGGAGCTGCTGTTACAGCTGACCGACGCGCTGTGTCTGCTGGGCTGCATGGAGGACGCGCCGGGGCGGGCCCAGTTCGCCGCGATGCTGGCGGACCAGTTGCAGCGGCCGGTGGATCTGCGGGGCGTCAAGCTGCGCGAGGACGTCGCGGCCCTGGTGCGCGCGGCGTTGAACGTGGCGGGCGGCGAGCGCGTACTCGTCGGTGTGGTCCGCATCCTCGAGGGGAGCCCCGCAGGTGACGAACTCGACCGTCTGATCGAACCGGTGGTCTTACCCGGGGCCGCCCCCGACATTCCGCCAGGCCCGCTGTCCCCGGCCGAGGAGGCCGAGGCGCGCGCCCTCCTCGCCCGGGGCGAGCTGCCGGCCCGCCGGCTGCGGGACGACCTCGTCGAGGAACTCAACGGTCTCGACCTGCCCGCCGGACTGTCCCCGGAGCAGCTCCTGGCACACGTGCTCGAATGGAACGCGCAGCCGGACGGACTGCCGCCCGCCGTCCTCCTCCTCGACCGGGCGTCCCGGCTCGCCCGCACCCGCTCCCACCGCATCGCCCTGTCGGACTGGGTCGACGACTGGGCCCAACGGGCCTGCCTGTCCGGCGAGTTGAAGGAGCGCCGCAGCGCCCGCCCCGACGCCCCGGCCGACCCCGAGGTCCCGCGTTGCCTGATCGTCGCCGTGGAACCGACCCGCGACGGCAGCGGTGAGGTCGTCGTACGGTCATGGCTCAACACCACGCAGGGCCGCTGGGATCCACAGCCGGGCGAACCGGCCACCACCACACTGGCAGGCCTGGGCACGGCCGTCGAGACCGCGCTGCGGCAGGGCGCCCGGCTCTGGTCGGTCTCGCGTGAGCCGGACGCGGGGGAGCGCCTCCTGCCTCCGCCGTACGTCGAGTTCGTCCTTCCGTACGATCTCCTCAACCACGATGTGGCGGGATTGACCTACCAGATCGGTGACGGGCGTCCCATGCCGCTCGGCCTGAAGTACGGGGTGCATCTGCGCAGCCTCGAACGGATGCGCACCGACGACGCGGTGGTTCTCCAGCAGTGGCGGGAGCGCTGGCTGGCACTGCGGCGGCACGGCGTGACCGTGCACGGCTGGAGCGAGCCGGACGGCGGTCGCCTCGACGCCTGGCAGGCCGCCCTCGCCGGGGAATCGCTGAGGACGGCTGTGGTGCTGGACGCGCCGGCCGACGTCCTGGCGATGGACGCCCTCAAGGCCGCGATCGCGGAGGGGATAGGCCTTGCCGTCTGGGACCGCAGGGGCGTGTTCGACGACGAGCGCAGAGAGGTGGTGACCGCGGTGTTCGCGTCCGTGCAGACGCCGGCGCAGATCCCGGTCGCGATCCACCGGCTGCGGCAGACCGCGGTGCTCCATGCCAAGGGGCCGGGACGCTTCCTCGGTCGACATATCGGTTTTCTCTGGGATGATCCCAATCGGGTCGTCGATCTTCACCCCGCTGACCCGGACCTCGCCAGCTAGGAGGCATCGGCATGAGCGCGCAGGAGCAGACGGTCGTGAACGGCTGGCGGGTGTTCCACGCCACCGGCCGGGCACCCGACGCCCCGCCGAGGCTGCCGGAGGCGCCACCCTGGCGGCGCTTCCGCGGCGGCCCGGCCCAGCCCGCCCCGCCGGACGACCAGGCGGCCGCGCTGCGCCGGCTCGGCCCGGGAGACGTCACCCCGCAACTCGGCGCGGACGACGTCGACACCGTCAACGCGGCCCTTCTGCTGCGCCGGCCCCTGCTGATCACCGGCCCTCCGGGCGTGGGCAAGTCCACGCTGGCCTATGTCATCGCGCGCGAACTCGGGCTCGGGCGGGTCCTGGAGTGGAACATCGTCAGCCGGACGACGCTGCGGGACGGCCTGTACGTCCATGACGCCATGGGCCGCGCCCAGGCCATCGCCGCCTGGCAGGCCGGACTGCGGGGCGGGACCCCGGACCGGGCGGGCGCGGGAGTCAATGTCAACGTCACGACTTCCTCGAGTGACGGTCAACTTCCCCCAGTTATCGGGGACTTCATCACCTTGGGTCCCCTGGGCACCGCTCTGCTGCCCTACGATCGTCCGCGTGTGCTTCTTGTCGACGAGCTCGACAAGAGCGACATCGACCTGCCCAACGACCTGTTGCACGTCCTGGAGAACGGAAGCTATGAGATCCCGGAACTGGTGCGTGACGCCGCGGACTCCGCGTGCGTCCACACCAGTGACCCCTCAGGCCGCGCCGAGCTGGCCGACGGGCGGGTCGAATGCCGGGAGTTCCCGGTCGTGGTGATCACCAGCAACGGGGAACGCGAGTTCCCGGCGGCGTTCCGCCGGAGGTGCCTGCCGCTGGAGATGCGCACCCCCACCCGGGAGCAGCTTCTGGCCATGGTCGAGGGGCACCTCGGTGCCCTCCCGCAGGGCGCCGAGGACCTGGCGGACCTGTTCGTGCAGCGGGTCCAGGCGGGCGGCACCCACTCGCTGGATCAGTTGCTCAACGCTGTCCAGATCACTACTGCGGGTGGTTTTCAGGTGGACGGCGACGGGCGTAAGCTTCTGGAAATGCTCCTCCGCGACCTCGCGAAGGGCCGCTGAATGACTCCCAGGGAGCACGCATCCGGGCTCGGCGACGAAGGTCCCGTTTCGGGGTCGTCGTCGCCCGCTTCGGCGATGCCGGAGGCAGGCGCGTACGCGCGTGAGCACGGTGCGGCGCTCCCTGGCGCCCCGGAGTCCGGCACCCGGGCGTCGGCCCGGTCCTACCCCTCGGCCGGGGCGGAAGGCCCGGAAGCCGAGGAGCGGTTCGCGCCGCATTGGCAGGAGATCGCCGACGCCGTGTGGCTCGCCGCCCACTGGAGCCGCGACGGTGGTCCCGCCGTGGCCGGGCAGGGGCAGACGGGGGAGCGTACCCGCCCGCTCCCGGACCGCAGGAGGGCACGCCCCGAGGCGCCCGCGGACCCGCCCGCCGTGGGCGACCCGGGCCCCGTGACGACGCCCGCCGTCGATGCCGGCATCCGGCCGGAGCCGATCCCGCCCCGCGATCCCGCCGTCCCCACCGCACCGGCGAGCCCCGGCGAACGCCTCGTACCGGCACAGTTGTTACCTCACCCCGAGGGCCCCTACAGCCTGCACGTCGGACGGCCCTTGCTGCCCCCCGAGGTACCCGCGCAGCCGGGACCCGGCCGGGCCACCGCCCTGCTCGCTCGCGCCCTGCACCGGCTGGCCCGGCGCATCCCCTCCCGCGACACCCTGGAACTGGACGAGGAGACCACCGCCGAACAGGGAGTCGTGGACGGCATGTGGATGCCCTTCCTCCGGCCCGCCCGCATCTCCGCCTTCGATCTGGTCCTCCTCACCGACGCGGCCCCCACCATGTGGATCTGGGAGGACACGGTCGCCCGGCTCGCCGAGGCCGCCGAGCACAGCGGCGCCTTCCGGGCCGTACGCACGGTGCGGGTGCAGGTGCCGCGCACCGGCTCCGCCACCCTGCGCTGGCCCACCGGGCGGACCGCCGCCGACCCCGGCGAACTGCTCGACGGGCGCGGCGGCCGGGTGTTCCTCGTCGTCACCGACGGACTCGCCCACGGCTGGGCCGCCCCCGCCGCCGACGACCTGCTCGGCCGCCTCGCCCACGCCGGACCCACCGCGCTGGTCCACCTGCTGCCGCCGCACCTGCGTCACCGCTCCTCGCTCTACCCGTACCCGGCGGCCCTGGAGGCCGGCGGCTTCGGCGCCCCGAACCAGAGCCTCGGGCACTGGGCACCGCCCGGCGGACCCGACCCGCTGCGGCCGCTGCCGGAGGCGGGCGACGGCTCCGTGCCGGTGCCCGTGCTGTCCCTCAAGCCGGGCTCCCTGGCCGCCTGGGCCGACCTGGTCACCGGTGAGCGCGGGGTACGCCGCTCCCTGCCCGTCGTCCTGGCCGGCACCCTCACCAAGGGCGCGCCCGCGCCCGGCCTGCGCGCCCCGCGCTTCCCGCGCGCCGCTCCCGCCGCCGTACGCCGCTTCTTCACCCTCGCCACTCCGGCCGCCCGCCGACTGGCGACCCAACTGGCCGCTGTCCCCTTCGAGTTCGACCTGGTGGAGCAGTTGCGGCGGCGCACCATGCCGGAGACCGGGCCCGGGCATCTCGCCGAGATCCTGATGGGCGGGCTGATCGACTGGAACAGCGGCGGCGAGGGACGCCCGGAGTTCGCCGACGGGGTCCGCGAGGCGCTGCTCGCCACCACGACGCGCAGCCAACTCGCCCGCACCGTCAGCGTGGTGGGCGACCTGCCCGCCGCCGGCGCGCGGGGCGTCGCACTGCGTGCCGCCCTGCGCGACCCGATCGGGACCACCCTGCCCGACCCCGCCGAGCTCGGCTGGGCGCGCAGCGAGCTGGCTGTGATGCGCGCCCTGTCGGGGCCGTACTCCGAACGCGCCAAACGCATCGAACCGAATCTCGCCACGCGAACGACCGATGCCGCCGAGCGGGTGAAACGCGCGGGCGGCGCGGGATCATCCGGCGGCGGAGAAGGCAGTGTTCCAGCGTCGAGCGTCCCCGAGGAGCCTGGAGAACCCGTGCTGGTAACCGACGCCACCCAACCCGAAGCCCCGGAGGCTGAGCCGCTCATGACGAGCACCACGACCGCAACGCCGGCCCTACTGGTGAACGTGCCCCTCAGGAACACGTCGTTCGTCGGCCGCCAGGCGCTGCTCAGGGCCGTGGAGGAGCAGCTCGCATCCCAGGACACCGCGGCCGTACTGCCGAACGCGCTGCACGGGCTCGGCGGTGTCGGCAAGTCCCAGCTGGCACTGGAGTACGTCTACACCCACCAGCACGACTACCGGGTGATCTGCTGGATCCCGGCCGAGCGGGAGAGCCTCGTCCTGACCGCGCTCGCGACCCTGGCGGCCCATCTGGGCGTCGCCCCGACGGCGCAGGACAGCGCGGGTGCCCCCGCCGCGAACACCGCCGTGCCCGCCGTCCTGGAGGCGCTGCGCACCGGGGCGCCGTACGACAACTGGCTGCTGGTCTTCGACAACGCCGAGGACATCGAAGCGGTGCGCCAGTACTTCCCGACCAACGGTCCGGGCAAGGTCATCATCACCTCCCGGAACCGCGCCTGGGAGCGCGTGGCGACCTCCCTGCCGGTGAACGTCTTCGAGCGCGAGGAGTCCGTCGAGCTGCTCCAGAAGCGCTCGCCCGACCTGAGCACCGAGGACGCCGGCCGCCTCGCCGAGGCACTGGGCGACCTGCCGCTCGCCGTCGAGCAGGCGGGCGCCTGGCGGGCCGTCACGGGCATGCAGGTCGCCGAGTACCTCGACCTGCTCACCCAGCGCAGCCCGGAGATCCTCGAACTCGACCCGTCCCCGGACTACCCGGTCTCCGTCGCGGCGGCCTGGGACATCTCCCTGGAGCGGATCCTCGAGAACAACCCGGGTGCCCGGCAACTCCTCGACATCTGCGCCAGCATGGCCCCCGAGCCCATCCCGCGGTCCATGCTGCGTGGCAGCCGTGGCGTGAACATCACGCCCGAGGTCGACCCGCTGCTGCGCGAGTCGATCAAACTCAACCGCGCCATCCGCGACCTGAACCAGTTCTCGCTGGTCAAGGTGGACCCCCGGTCCGACACCCTGCAGATGCACCGCCTGCTGCAGACCGTGCTCCTCGCCAAGCTGGGGCCGGAGGAGCGGGAGCGCATGCGGGACGCCGCCCACCAGCTGCTGTCGGCCGCCAAGCCGGGTCCGCCGGGGTCCTCCCTGGAGTGGCGCGCGTACCAGGCGCTGTTGCCCCATGTCCTCACCTCGCAGGCGGTGACCAGCGCCGACACCTATGTGCGCGACCTGGTCTTCGACACCGTGTGGTTCCTCTACTACTGGGGCGACCACGTAGGCGCGGCGAACCTCGGCCGTCAGGCCTGGAACGCGTGGCTCGCGGCCTCCGGCGAGGAGAACATCCATGTCATCCGCATGACGAAGAGCTTCGGGTTCCTGCTGCGCCAGATCGGCCAGGTTCCCGAGTCCATCCCGCTCACCGAGCGGGCGCTGGAGACCTCCCGCCGCATCGAGGTCGAGCCGGAGGAGATGATCGACTCCCTGTGCGAGATGGCCGACGCGTACGGGTACCAGGGCCGGTTCCGGGAGGCACGGGACCTGACCAAGGAGGCCAGGGACCTGGCGCGGTCCCTGTTCGGCCCCGACGACCCGCTCACGATGCGTGCCACGCATGCCTACGGCGTCGACCTGCGGCTGTGCGGGAACTTCCGGGAGGCCCTGCCGCTGGACCAGGAGAACGCCCGGCAGCGTGACCTCTTGCTGGGTCCGGCGAGCTTCTTCACCCTCAACACCCTCAACGCCCTGTCCATCGACATGCGGGAGTCCGGCGACTACCCCGGCGCCCGCGAATTCCAGGAGGACGTGCACCGCCGCGCGCGGAGCACCATGGGCGAGGAACACCCGCTCACCCTGCGCATCGCCCGCAACCTCGCGGTGTGCCGGCGCCGGGACGGGGCGCTCGAGGACGCCCGCAGCCTCTGCGAGGACACGCTGCGGCGGTTCAACCACCGCTACGGCCCGGACCACTTCGACTCGCTCGCGACCGCGACGAACCTGTCCGTGGACCAGCGCCTGGCCGGAGACCTCGAGGCCTCCCGCGACCTGGCCCAGGAGACCGTGCGGCGCCTCGAACAGCGGCTCGGGGAGGACCACGCGTACACCCTGCTGGCCAAGGCCAATCTGGCCGCCACCCTGCGGGCGCTCGGAGCCCTCGACAGCGCGCAGGAGCTGGAGGACGACGCCGCCCGTCGGCTGGCCGACACGGTCGGCTCGGAGCACGTCACGTCGCTGAGCGTCGCGATCGGCCAGGCCAACACGGCGTCGGCGCGCCTGGACTTCGAGCGGGCGCGCGAGATCGACGAGGCCAACCTGCCGCGGCTCGTCGAGATCGCGGGTGAGAAGCATCCACTGACCCTGTCCTGCACCGCGAACCTCTCCCTCGACCTGCGCGGCCTGGGTCGCGGGGAGGAGGCGGACGAGCTCCAGCGCACGGCGGTGGAGGGCTTCGCCGGGGTGGTCCGTGGCGACCACCCCTGGTTCAACGCGGCCCGGACGCGCCGCCGCATCGAGTGCGACATGGCGCCCATGCCGCTGTAGGCCGACCGGAGCCGGGCCTGCGTCGTGCGCAGGCCCGGCCGGGGGCGGGATCCCGTCCGGGTCAGCTCATGTCGGCCGCGGGGGCGGTCGGCGCGCCGTCCTGCGGGTGCCGGAGCGACGGTTCGGGGGGCGGTACCGGACGGCCGTGCCTGCCCCGGTCGGCCCGGCTGCGGACCAGGATGAGCAGCGGCTGGGTGAAGAGCGTCGTGGCCAGGGCCATGAAGACCAGGACCGTGTAGAGAGGCCTGCTCAGCAGGTTCGCCTGGTAGCCCGCGTTGAGGGCGATCAGTTCGGTGAGGCCGCGCGTGCTCATCAGGACGCCGACGGTCCACGCGTCTGCACGGTCCAGCCCGCTCAACCGGGCCGCCGCCGTGCCGCTGCCGATCTTCGTCGTGGCCGCCAGCAGCGTCACCACCACCAGGACGGCCCACCCTGTGCCGTCCATGCTGCCCAGGGCGACGGCCTTGCCCGAGACGACGAAGAAGAACGGCACGAGGAGATAGCTGACGGTGTGCAGCGCGCGCATCAGGTCCGGATCGAGGGTGCCGTCCTCCTCGCGGGGCACCACCGCACCCGCGAGCAGCGCGCCGAAGATCACATGCAGTCCGAGCGCATGTGTCACCGCGGCCGACGCGAGGGCGAAGCCGGTCAGCAGCGCCAGCCGCAGCGAGGGCTCCATGCTGGTGCGCCACAGCAGCCTGCGCAGCACCGGCCGGGCCGCCACGAGCATCAGCGTGATGAAGCCGGCCCCGAGTAACGCCCGCCACCCCCAGCTCAGCGTCTGCCCTGCGCGGTCGCCGCCCAGCAGAGCGCCGGCCAGCACGGTCCACCCGAGCACGTCGAGCAGCCCGGCCGCCGAGACGGCCACCACCCCGGGCACCGTGTGGGACATGTCGTTCTCCCGCACTATGGCCGTCAGCACCGGTACCGCCGTGATCGACAGGGCGACCCCGGCGAACACGACCTGGGCCGGTGTCGGATCCGGCATACCCAGACCGCGCAGCTGGTCCTGGAAGAGCAGGGCACAGCCGCTCCCCGCCGCCATCGGCACCACGAACGCGGCCACGGCGACGGTCACCGCCGAACGCGCGCGGTCGCCGAGGACCTTCAGATCCAGCTCGTAGCCCACCGCGAAGAGGAACAGCACCAGGGCGAGCTGTGCGAAGCCGGTCAGCGCTGTGTCGATCTCCTTCGGAAACAAGAAGGCGTGCCCGTCCGGCCACACGCTGCCGAGGAGTGAGGGCCCGAGAGCGATGCCCGCGGTCAGCTGGCCCACGATGTACGGCTGCTTCAGCCGCTGCGCCGCCCAGCCCGCCGCATGGGCGACCACGAGGATGAGGGCTGTGGCAAGCAGGATGTGCATGACCGACTCGTCAGGGCTCACGCTGTCCCCCTTGTGTCCAGGTGCAGAGGCCGTCCGTCCGGCCGGTTGTGGGTGTCACAGCTCTCGCAAGTTTGCTCGATCCCAACTTCCATATGATACTGGTAAGTTGACGCCAGGACGGGAGTCGTACACGGCGCTCCACAGGTGTCACGGGGGGCACATGACAGCGGTCGTCTTCATTCATGGGACGGGTGTTCGCGAACCTGACTTCTCTGCGCTGGCCGCGCGCGTAGCGGCCGGGCTGACCGCACTGCGTGGGGGACTTCGCATCGTGCCCTACTACTGGGGAGGCACGCACGGCGCCACGCTCGCGGCCGCCGGTGCGAGCCTGCCGCCGGAGGCGGGCACCACGCGTGGACTCAACGAGACACCCGCCGCTGTGGACACCGGCGACGACTCGACCGCGGCCTGGGCCGCGCTCTACGCCGACCCCTACGCCGAACTCGCCCTCGCGGCAGCCGGAGCGGAGCCGAAGGGCGAACGTCCGCCCGGCTCCGTACCGCCTCAGCAACAGCTCCAGGCGCACCTGGCCGCGCTCGCCGCACTCGGCGACACACCCGCCGCCGAACTGGGCCCGGGGCTCGCCCGCGCCGCCACCGACCTGGCCGCCCACCCGCTGCTCGCGCCCGCGGCCGAGGCCCTCGCCCCGGCAGAGCTGGCGACGCTCGCCGCCCGCAGCCTGGTCGCCCGGATCATCGCCGACGCCCTCGACGCCGACGTCCCGCTCGTCCCGGTCGGCGGCACACGCGACGCCGCCGTCGACCGGCTCGCCGAGGCCCTGGGCGCGCCACCCCGGGGCACGGAACGCGGAATGCGCTCCCTGCTGCTGCGGGTCGCCGGTTCGGCCGCCTCCCGTGCGGTGGTACGCCGCCGGCGCGCCCTCACCGAGGCCGCCCACCCCGCCGCCGGGGACGTCCTGCGCTACCTCAGCCGCGGCGCGGGCGTCCGGGCCGGCCTGCGCACCCTCGTCGCGGGCCTGGAGCCGCCCGTCGCGCTCGTCGGACACAGCCTGGGCGGCATCATCGCCCTGGACACGCTGATCTCCGACCCCCTGCCCCAGGTCCGGCTCCTGGTGACGGCCGGCTCCCAGGGGCCGTTCCTGTACGAGTCGGGCTCCCTTCCCTGCCTCGAACACCCCGCGCCCCTGCCGCCCCACTTCCCCGACTGGCTGAATCTGTACGATCCCCGCGACCTGCTCGGCTATCTCGGCGCGGGTCTGTTTCCGGGCCGCGTGACCGACATCGCCGTCGACAGCCGCCAGCCGTTCCCGGCCGCGCACAGCGCCTACTGGACCAACCCCGAGGTGTACCGGCACATCGCGGACCGCCTGCCGTGAGCGCCGCTTCGCCCTCCCGCGTCGATCCGTCCCGTGTGCACGCCCTGATCGTCGGCGTCGAGGCCTACGACGCCGGTCCCGCCTGGGACCTGCCGGGACCGGCCCGGGACGCCGTGCGCTTCCACCGCCTGCTGCGCACCGCCGGAGTGCCCGAGCACCAACTGCGGCTGCATCTGGCCCCGTTGCCGCCCCACGTCCCGGAACTGCCGTACGCGGCGGCCGACCACGCCACCCTGCGCCGCGTGCTGGTCCGCGAACTGGCGTTGGCTCAGGGCGACATCCTGTGGGTGTGGTGGGGCGGGCACGGCGTCCTCGACAGGTCCGGGCGGCTCCGGCTGTTCTGCGCGGACGCGACCACCGCCGACAAGCTGGGCATCGACCTCGATTCGGCGCTCGAGAGGTACGCCGGGGACGCCGTGCCGGGCCTGGCCCGGCAGATGTGGGTCGTGGACGCCTGCGAGACCTTCGAGGAGGACCTCGCCTTCCGCGAGCAACTGCCGCCCGACGCGCTGCCCGTGGGCGGGCGCAACCTCGTCCACCACCAGACCCTGCTGCGCGCGGCGGGCCGCGGCCGGGCCGCCGCCAACGACCCCGTGCGTGGCACGGGCCTCTTCTCCGACGTCCTGCTCGGCCTGCTGGCCGATCGGGCCGCCGTACTGCCCGCGCCACCCGATCCGGAAGAACTGTTTCCCGCCGTCCGGGCACGCATCGGGGCCCTCAGGGAAGCGGGCCGTACTCTGCAGTATCCCGAGATCCGTCTGCAGAGCCCCGAGCGCACCGAGACACTGCCCCCCTCCGCACCGCCCTCGGCGGCACGTCCGGCCTCGCCGTTGCTGCGGGCCGTCGACGCCCTGATGGCCTATCCGCTGATGGCCGACCCCGCCGAACGGCAGGCGGTGGTCGCCGCGTTGGACCCGTCCCACACCGCGACGCTCCCTCGTCACACCAAGGCCCGTACGGACGCCACCCATCTGCTCAACCACCTTGCCAAGCGCCCTGCCGAGGCCCTGTGGTCGCTGTACGACGCGGTGGTGTCTGTCGACGACGATCCCGGGCGCGGGGCCGAACTGGAGGCGGCACTGGGGGAGTTCGGGGAATGGTTCAGGCGCCCGCGTGACCGAAGGTGATCAGGTGGCGTGATCGTATGGTTTTCGACGGGGGTAGTAATGGCCATGATGGAAAGGGACACGGGGAACTGCGTGCCACCGTTTTTTCGTGAAGGGGGGAGCACCTTGGACCAGCCGCCTGCTCGGCTGCACGCCGAAGCCGCCGTCCGTGAGCCGGTCGCCGTCGCGGGGACCGACTTCTGGGAGGCGGATCTGGCCGACCTCACGGGGCTGCCCCTGGCCGCGGTGGACGACCTCGCCCCGCTGCACCCGGCCGGCCGCCTTCTGACGGAAGTCCTGCGTGCCCGCAACAGCATGAGAGGCGGAGGCGAAGGTACCGCCCGGGCGGAATAGCCGTACCGCCCGAGCGGCCGAACCCTCGCCCGGTCCCCGTCTGCCCGCGGGGGCCCACGTGCGCCCCTTCCGCGCTACCGGAGGTCCCCGTCCATGCCCAGTGAGCCGCGCACCGACCCCTTCCGCATGCCCGAGCGCCTCTTCGCGGAACTGGCCGCGGGCGGGGGCTCGGCGGAGGCCCTCGCCTTTCTCGACCGCGGCGAGCGGACGCGCCGGCTGCTGCTCCTGCGGACGCTGCTGGACCACCTCGACCGGCTGCCCACGCCACTGACCCCGGCCGCCGAGGCCTGGCGCGTCCTCAAGGATGCCGCCGAGCAGGCGCCCGGCCCGGTCGAGCGGCTGCTGCTCGCCCCGGCGACCGGCGGCTGGCTCGCCCACATGCTGCGCCGGGTGCACGGCACGGCGCCGGGCCCTGCGCTGTGGGTGGAGGCCGGTCACCTGTGCGCCCTGGCGGTGACGGCGTCCCTGCGCGCGGGGACGGAGGCCGAGCTCCGGATCCCGCTCACCGACGGCGCCCTGTCCCTCCCCGGCCTCGGTCAGGCCCGGCTGCCGCAGGCGGCCCCGGGCCGGACGGTCGGCGTGGCCGCCACCAGCCGGGGCATCCTCACCCTCACCGGCCCCGGACGGCACTCCGTGCCGACGGCCCTGACCTGCCGTCCGGCCACGGCACCGCTGCCCAGCCGCAGGACCGCCCGGGTGCCGGTGCCCGGGGACGACAGGGCCGAAGGCCCCGGCAGACGCGGCAGGGCGGAGGACACCCGGAGCCCCGCGACCTGGCACCCGCTGCGCACCCTCACCCACATCGGCCGGGCCGGGGTCACCGCGATTCCCCTCGACGACCTCGACCCGTACCGCGACCTCGACGACCCGGTCCCGCCCGCCCGGCTCGACGCCGACGAGGCGGACGAGTGGCAGCGGCTGTTCGACGACGCCGTCGGCATTCTCGGGACACCCGGCGGAACCGGGCCGGGCCGTGTGGACCCCGCCGCGATTCGGGCCGTCGTCCCCTTCGGCCGCACCGGCGTCCTGCCACCGGCACCGCCCGCGGTTCCCCTGTCCGGCTCGAGCGGCGACTCCTACGGAGCCATGGTGATCGCCCGCCCCGCCTCCGCGCTGGCCCTCGCCGAGACCCTCGTCCACGAGTTCCAGCACAGCAAACTCGCCGCTCTCCTCCACCTCTTCCCGCTGCTCGACGACGACCGGGAGGAGCGCTACTACGCCCCCTGGCGTGCCGACCCGCGCCATCTCACCGGACTCCTGCACGGCGCCTACGCGTTCACCGGCGTCGCCGGCTTCTGGCGGGACCGGCTGGCCGGGCCGGAGCCGCCCGAGGAGGCCGCCTACCACTTCGCCCTGCGCCGCCTCCAGTGCCGCCTCGTCGTACGCACCCTGCTGACCTGCGGCCGGCTGACCGCCCAGGGCACGGCCCTGGTGGCGGGGCTCGCCCGCACGCTGGACGGCTGGCTGCGCGAGCCGGTACCCGAGCCGGCCCTGACCCGTGCCCGTACGGCCGCCGTCCTGCACCGCACGGAGTGGCGGCTGCGCAACATCGACCCGTCCGGGGAGCCCCTCGGGGACGCTCCTCGGTTCCGCCCCGACCGGACCCTGTGGCCGGACGTCCGCACCCAGGCCTTCGCCATCCGCCCCACCACCCCTCGTACGGCCGACGAGCACCTCGCCGCGGGCCGCCCGGCCGTCGCGCTGGCCCGCTACGAGGACGCCCTCGCCGACGACCCGGCCGAGCCGCACGCCCTGGCCGGATGGATCGTCGCCCGCGCGACCCTCGAACCGGGCCGGTCGGGCCGCCGCATGCTGGCCCGGCCGGAACTGCTGCGACCACCGGGGTGGTGACTGCCGTGAGGCCGCGGCGGCGGTGCGTCAGCCGACCAGCCGCAGCCGGTCCGCGCACACCCGCACGTCCACCGACTGCCCCCAGGTGAGCTGGAGCGCGTCGGTCTCGATGCCGTCGCCGAAGGCGATGAGGCGGTCGGACTCCACGGTGACCGTCAGCGACGCCGAGGCCCCGAGCTCGCCCGCCACCAGGCTCGTACCGGTGGCCGGTGACGGCCAGGCCTCGCGGACGAACCACACCAGCCGGTCCTCGGTGGGGGAGGGCAGCGGGATCCGGCTGCCCCGCTCCTGCCACACGGAGCGGAGCCAGCCGGTCGCGCCGGTGCCGGTCCCCACCAGCACCCCGGAGGAGGCCTGGGCCTCGACGACACCCCCGTCGTCCTCGAGGCCCAGGCGGTACCGGGCGGTCTGATGACCCGGGGTGCCCAGGTAGATCTCGTTGAGTGCCAGCAGCCGCTGGGAATCGTCGGCTACGGCCTCGACCATGGTGAGTTCGTCCACCGCGGTGTGGTCGGTGGCGGCCAGCAGCTTCGTCGCGTCGGCCGGGCGGTGCCGTACCAGCACACCCGGATTGCGGCCCGGGTCGGTGTCGATGCCGACGACCGGCTGGCCGACGAGGTACTTGGCGACATTCGCCACCAGCCCGTCCTGCCCGATGACCACCACCACGTCCTCGGGCGCGAACAGGAACCGGTCCAGGTCGCCCCGTTCCACCTGTGCCTGCCGCCAGGTCAGCGGCACCGCCGCGGTCACCTCGGCCAGGGCGCGGCGGGCGCGCCGGTGGCGTTCGGCGACCTCCTCGATGTCCCGGCCGCGGGAGGCGAGGAAGAACGCGGCCTGGCCGTGCGTGCCGTGCCGGGCCACCAACTCCTCGTACTCCGTGGTGCGATGGACCAGCACGGCCCGCGGGGCGAGGCTCATGCGGCGCACTCCGCGGGACAGCCGGGCGCGCACGACGCCGTGCCCCGGTCCGCCTCCGGCGGCCTGTGCGCCCTCACGCCCGCTCCTGGGAGCCCAGCCGCGCCAGCAGGCCCGTCAGCACGTCCGGGGAGATGGTCACGCTGTCGATGTTCGGCAGGTTCTCCGCCAGCCGCGTCCCAGTGAGGGCGTGCAGCGTCGCCACGTCCACGTCGGCGTGCACCCGCAGCCAGGCCGCCTGGGCCTGCGCCCGCGCCTCACCGACCTCGCGGGCCCCCTCGGCCTCCGCGCGGGCGAGCCGTACCGACCGCTGCGCCTCCGCCTCCGCCAGCCTCACCGTCCGGGCCGCCTCCGCCTCCGCCCGTACCGCGTCCGCCGCCGCGTGCTCCTCGGCCTCGCGGCGGGCGTTGGTGCCGCGCTGCTCCACCAACTGCTCTTCGCGACGGGCGAGTTCGATCTGGCTGGCCAGTTCGTTCTCGGCGATGGCCCGCTCCCGCTCGACGGCCACGGCCCGCCGCTCGTAGGTGGCCCGGTCGGCCTCCTGCTGGATCTGTTCCCGCGCGGGGGTGCGCAGGGCCCGCTCCACCTCCGGCTCCGGGCGCAGCGCCACCACACGCACGGCGACCACCTCGATGCCGGTCGCCGGGAGGCGCGGTTCCTCGCCCAGCCCCGCCGCGACCCGTTCCCGTACCGCCGCCACGCCGTCGACCAGTGCCGACGACAGCGACGTACGGGCCAGCACGTCCAGGGCGTGCTGCTGGGCCGTCTCCGTCAGCAGCGTCCCCAGCTGCTCCAGGGGCGAACCGCGCCACACGCCGGTGTCCGGGTCGATGGAGAAGTCCAGGCGCGCGGCGGCCACGGCCGGGTCGGCGATGCGATAGGTGACCGTGGCCTGGACGGACACGTCCTGGAAGTCGGAGGTCCGGGCGTGGAAGGTCATCGCCAGTTCGCGGTCGTCGACCGGCACCTCGGACAGCGCGGCGGTCAGCGGCCGGAACCAGAAGCTGAGCCCGGGACCGTCGTGCACCAGTGTGCCCGAGCGGTGGTGCCGGATGTGCGCGGTCGGTGTGCCGCGCAGATGGCGCAGGCCCAGGCGCCGGGTGATGTCGGCCATGGCTCCCCCTCGTTGTTTTCGGCCCCCGTTTTTCGTCATGACGACGATAAGCGGAGGGGCTGCTTCTCGTCAATAGGACGAAAACAGGAAGGGCCGGAAACGGTCGACAAGGGCGTGAAGGCGGGCGGAGACGGCCAGGATGGAGGCATGGCATACCACGTCGACTCCGAGGCCGGGCGGCTGCGCCGCGTGATCCTGCACCGGCCCGATCTGGAGCTCAAAAGGCTCACCCCCAGCAACAAGGACGCCCTGCTCTTCGACGACGTGCTGTGGGTGCGCCGGGCGCGCGCCGAGCACGACGGGTTCGCCGACGTCCTGCGGGACCGCGGGGTCGCCGTCCACCTCTTCGGCGACCTGCTCACCGAGACCCTGGAGATCCCCGAGGCCCGCACCCTCGTCCTCGACCGGGTCTTCCACGAGAAGGAGTACGGCCCTCTCGCCACCGACCACCTGCGCGCCGCCTTCGAGTCCCTGCCCGCACCCCAGCTGGCCGAGGCGCTCGTGGGCGGCATGACCAAGCGGGAGTTCCTGCAGGCGCACCCCGAGCCGACCTCCGTCCGCTTCCATGTCATGGACCTCGACGACTTCCTCCTCGGCCCCCTCCCCAACCACCTCTTCACCCGCGACACCTCCGCCTGGGTCTACGACGGGGTCGCCATCAACGCCATGCGGCTGCCCGCGCGGCAACGCGAGACCGTCCACTTCGAGGCGATCTACCGCCATCACCCGCTGTTCCGCGACGAGATCTTCCACGTCTGGTCCCAGGGGCAGGCCGACCATCCCTCCACCATCGAGGGCGGCGACGTCCTGGTGATCGGCAACGGCGCCGTGCTGGTCGGCATGAGCGAGCGCACCACCCCGCAGGCCGTGGAGATGCTGGCGTACAAGCTGTTCGCGGCCGGCTCCGCGCGCACCATCGTCGCGCTCGACATGCCCAAGCGGCGCGCCTTCATGCACCTCGACACCGTGATGACCATGGTCGACGGCGACACCTTCACGCAGTACGCGGGCCTCGGCATGCTGCGCTCGTACACCATCGAGCCGGGGGTCACCGAGAAGGAGCTGAAGGTCACCGACCATCCGCCGGAGCACATGCACCGCGCCATCGCCGCCGCCCTCGGCCTCGGCGAGATCCGGGTGCTGACCGCCACCCAGGACGTGCACGCCGCCGAGCGCGAGCAGTGGGACGACGGCTGCAACGTCCTCGCCGTCGAGCCCGGGGTCGTCGTCGCCTACGAGCGCAACTCCACCACCAACACGCATCTGCGCAAGCAGGGCATCGAGGTGATCGAGATCCCGGGCAGCGAGCTGGGCCGGGGCCGGGGCGGCCCGAGGTGCATGAGCTGTCCCGTGGAGCGAGACGCCGTATAAAAATGTGAAAGGTCGTATAGACTTCCAGAGTCCTGTAGTCGTAGTACATCTGGAGCGCCCCCCATGGCGACAGTCCCGACCGCCCTCGCCGGCCGCCACTTCCTCAAGGAGCTGGACTTCACCGAGGACGAGTTCCGCGGTCTGGTCGAGCTGGCGGCCGAGTTGAAGGCGGCCAAGAAGGCGGGGGCCGAGACGCAGTACCTGCGCGGCCGGAACATCGCGCTGATCTTCGAGAAGACCTCGACGCGCACCCGCTGCGCGTTCGAGGTCGCCGCCGCCGACCAGGGCGCCCACACGACGTACCTGGATCCGTCCGGCTCGCAGATCGGCCACAAGGAGTCCGTGAAGGACACCGCGCGGGTGCTGGGCCGGATGTACGACGGCATCGAGTACCGGGGGGACAGCCAGGCCAAGGTCGAGGAGCTGGCCGCGTACGCCGGCGTGCCCGTCTACAACGGCCTCACCGACGACTGGCACCCCACCCAGATGCTCGCCGACGTGCTCACCATGACCGAGCACAGCGACAGGCCGCTGACGGAGACCGCCTTCGCCTATCTCGGCGACGCCCGCTTCAACATGGGCAACTCCTACCTGGTCACCGGCGCCCTGCTCGGCATGGACGTGCGGATCGTCGCCCCGAGGCCCTACTGGCCCGCCGAGGACGTCGTCACCCACGCCCGCAAGCTCGCCGAGGCGAGCGGCGCCCGGATCACCCTCACCGAGGACGTCCGGGAGGGCGTCTCGGGGGCGGACTTCGTCGCCACCGACGTCTGGGTCTCCATGGGCGAGCCGAAGGAGGTCTGGGCGGAGCGGATCGCCGCGCTCACGCCGTACGCCGTGACCATGGACGTCCTGCGCGCCACCGGCAACCCGGACGTGAAGTTCCTGCACTGTCTGCCGGCCTTCCACGACCTCGGCACCACGGTGGGCGGCGAGATCCATGAGACCTACGGCCTGGACTCGCTGGAGGTCACGGACGAGGTGTTCGAGTCCGCGCACTCGGTCGTCTTCGACGAGGCCGAGAACCGGCTGCACACCATCAAGGCGGTGCTGGTCGCCACACTCGCCCGCTGACCCTGGTCCACCTTCCCGACCGGCCCTTATCCTGACCGACGGCCCTGAACCACCCCTTCCGGGCCGTCGCCGCGACTGTGACCCGGTCGCCCGCACCACCAGAAACGAGCACCACCCGCAATGCCCGCTCCCCGCATCAAGTCCCCGCACCTGCTCGTCGCCGAATCCGGCGCCGACCGCGAGGGCCACGGCCTCAAGCGCACGATGGGCCTCTTCCAGCTCATCTGCTTCGGCGTCGGCGCCATCGTCGGCACCGGCATCTTCGTCGGCCTCTCCGACTCCGTCGCCCAGGCCGGCCCTGCCGTCGTCGTCTCCTTCGTCCTCGCCGCGATCACCTGCGTGTTCACCGCCTTCTCCTTCGCGGAGCTGGGCGGCGCGATCCCGGTCTCCGGCTCCTCGTACTCCTTCGCCTACGCCGGCCTCGGCGAGTCCACCGCCTTCCTGGTCGGCTGGTGCCTGCTGCTGGAGTACGGCATCTCCATCTCGGCCGTCGCCGTCGGCTGGAGCCAGTACGTCAACGAGCTGCTGCACAGCCTCACCGGCGTCCAGCTCCCGGCCGCCCTGTCCGCGGGCCCGGGCGACGGCGGGATCATCAACCTCCCGGCCGTGATCGTCATCGCCCTGGCCTCCGTGCTGCTGGTGCGCGGGGTGCGCGAGAGCGCCCGGGCGACGGCCGCCATGGCCGCGGTCAAGCTCGTCATCCTGCTGGCCTTCTGTGCCATCGGCTACAGTGCCTTCAAGCACGGCAACCTCACCCCGTTCTCGCCGGCCGGTCTCGGCGGCATCGGCGCGGGCACCACGGCCGCGTTCTTCTCCTACATCGGCTTCGACGCGATCACGACCGCGGGCGAGGAGGCGAAGAACCCGCGCCGGGACATCCCGGTCGCGATCATGGTCTGCATGGGCCTGGTCACCCTCCTCTACTGCGCGGTCGCGGTCGCCGCGATCGGCGCCATCGGCGGCAGGCAGGTCGCCGACCGTCCCGCCGCGCTGTCGTACGTCGTCAACGAGGTCACCGGCTCGGCCGTCGGCGGCGGAGTGATCGCCTTCGGCGCGGTCGTCGCCATCGCCTCGGTCGTCCTCGCGGTGATGTACGGCCAGACGCGCATCCTGATGTCGATGTCCCGCGACGGCCTGATCCCGCGCGTCTTCGAGAAGGTCAACCCGAAGACCTCCACCCCGGTGGCCGGCACGCTGATCGTCGCCGTCGTCTTCGCGCTCCCGGCGGCCTTCGCCTCCCTCGACGCCGTGATGAACCTGTGCACCATCGGCACCCTGGCGATCATGGCCGTCGTCAACATCGTGGTGATCGCCCTGCGGCGCCGCGAGCCGGGCCTCAGCCGCAGCTTCCGGGTGCCGCTCTACCCGGTGGGCCCGCTGCTCGGCGTCGCCTTCTGCCTGTACCTCATGTACGAGACCGGCTGGCGGACCTGGATCCAGTTCGCCGTGTTCCTCGCGGTGGGCCTGGCGATCTACGCCGGCTACGGCCGCCGGCACTCCACGCTGGCTCAGGCGGCCCCCGAGGTCACGCCGAGCGCCGCCGCTGAGCGGGAACCGCAGGCAGTCTGAACCACACCGCCTTGCCCGACGGGGTGGGGCGGTGACCGCAGGACGAGCTGAGGGTGCGGATCAGCAGCAGCCCGCGCCCGCCCTCCTGCCAGACGTCGGGCTCCTCGATCACCGGCGCGGTCAGCCGACCCGGCGGCGCCGGGTCGGGGTCGTGCACCTCGACCTGGCAGCCGCTCGGCAACAGCTCCACCACCAGCTCTATCGGGCCGCGCCCGGCGGTGTGCTCCACCGCGTTGGCCACCAGCTCCGCCGTGAGCAGCTCCGCGGTGTCGCTGTCGGCCGGGTGCTCCACCTCGGCGAGGGCCGTGCGCACCAGAGCACGGGCCACGGGCACCGCCGCGGCGGTGTGCGGCAGCGCGATGCGCCAGAAGGCCGGTTCGGTGGGGCGTTCGTGCAAGGCGAGTCCGTTCATGGAGCAGGCTGTCCTGCTTTCGACTGTAGGAATGGTACGGGCCCGGCCGACGACACCGTCGGCGGGCTTCGCCCGGAACCTCCGGCCCCGGTAACGAGCGGCCTACCCCGGCCGGCGGCCCGCCTCGCCCGCCCGGGCCCACTGTTACGGCGCTGTCGACGACCCGTGACGGACGTGACCGGACTCGGCCGATCGGCCGCCGTCTGTCGCGCACTCGTGACGACAGTCACAAACAGGTGATAACTTCGGAGGACTGCGCAACGTACGGCACCGCCGCCCTAGGAGGCCGCACGTCATGAGTCCCTTCACCGGCTCCGCCGCCCGCACCTCCGACTGGGAGCATCTGCGGGTCCAGCTCGCCGACGGGGTCGCCACCGTCACCCTCGCCCGTCCCGAGAAGCTCAACGCGCTCACCTTCGGTGCCTACGCCGACCTGCGCGACCTGCTGGCCGAGCTGTCCCGGGAGCGCGCCGTACGCGCCCTGGTGCTGGCCGGCGAGGGACGGGGCTTCTGCTCCGGCGGCGACGTCGACGAGATCATCGGCGCCACCCTCGGCATGGACACCGCCCGGCTGCTCGACTTCAACCGGATGACCGGGCAGGTCGTACGGGCGATCCGGGAGTGCCCGTTCCCCGTGATCGCCGCGGTGCACGGCGTGGCGGCGGGCGCAGGAGCGGTCCTGGCGCTGGCGGCCGACTTCCGCGTGGCGGACCCCACCGCCCGCTTCGCCTTCCTCTTCACCCGCGTCGGCCTGTCCGGCGGTGACATGGGCGCGGCCTACCTGCTGCCCCGCGTCGTCGGCCTCGGCCACGCCACCCGCCTGCTCATGCTGGGCGAACCGGTCCGCGCCCCCGAGGCCGAGCGCATCGGCCTGATCAGCGAGCTGACGGAGGACGGCCGGGCCGACGAGGCGGCTCAGGCGCTGGCCCGCCGCCTGGCCGACGGCCCGGCCCTGGCGTACGCGCAGACGAAGGCCCTGCTCACGGCCGAGCTGGACATGCCCCTGGCGGCCTCGGTCGAGCTGGACGCCTCGACCCAGGCCCTGCTGATGCACGGCGAGGACTACGCGGAGTTCCACGCGGCCTTCACGGAGAAGCGCGCGCCGAAGTGGCGGGGAAGGTGAGCCTTCATGCGGGTGGCGATCATCGGCGGCGGCCCGGGTGGCCTGTACGCGGCAGCTCTCCTCAAGCGGCTCGATCCCACCCGTGAGGTCACCGTCTGGGAGCGCAACGCCCCGGACGTCACCTTCGGCTTCGGGGTGGTCCTCTCCGACGAGACCCTGGGCGGCATCGAACACGCCGACCCCGTGGTGTACGAGGCGCTGCAGCGGCGCTTCGTGCGGTGGGACGACATCGACATCGCCCACCGAGGCACCTGCCAGACCTCCGGGGGGCACGGCTTCGCGGCGGTGCGCAGGCGGACCCTGCTGAAGATCCTGCACGAGCGCTGCCTCTCCCTCGGCGTGACCATCGCCTTCGGCACCGAGGCCCCGCCCCCGGACGAGCTCTGCCGGACCCACGACCTCGTCATCGCCGCCGACGGTGTGCACAGCACCACCCGCGAGACCTACGCCCAGGTCTTCCGCCCCCGCATCACCGAGCACCGCTGCCGGTACATCTGGCTCGCCGCCGACTTCGCCTTCGACGCCTTCCGTTTCGAGATCGCCGAGACCGAGCACGGCGTCATGCAACTGCACGGCTACCCCTACGCGCCCGACGCCTCCACCGTGATCGTCGAGATGCGCGAGGAGGTCTGGCGGGCCGCGGGATTCGACGAACTCGGGGCGGACGAATCCATCGAGCGCTGCGCCAAGATCTTCTCCGAAGCGCTGCGCGGCCGCCCGCTGCACTCCAACAACTCCACGTGGACCACCTTCCGCACGGTGGTCAACGACCGCTGGTCCCACGGCAACGTCGTCCTCCTCGGCGACGCCGCGCACACCGCCCACTTCTCCATCGGCTCCGGCACCAAGCTGGCCGTGGAGGACGCCCTCGCACTAGCGGCGTGCCTGCGCGAACAGCCCACACTCGAAACAGCACTGGCGGCGTACGAGGAGGAGCGCAAACCCGTCGTCGCGTCCACCCAGCGCGCCGCCCGCGCCAGCCTCGAATGGTTCGAGAACCTGGGGCTCCACCTCGGCCAGCCGCCCCGGCAGTTCGCCTTCAACCTGCTCACCCGCAGCCGCCGCGTCACCCACGACAACCTCCGGCTGCGCGACGCCCGCTTCACCGAGGCGGTCGAGCGCGAGTTCGGCTGCCCGCCCGGCACACCCCCGATGTTCACCCCGTTCCGGCTGCGCGGCCTGACCCTGCGCAACCGGGTCGTGGTGTCGCCGATGGACATGTACTCCGCCACCGACGGCGTCCCCGGCGACTTCCACCTCGTCCACCTGGGCGCCCGTGCCCTCGGCGGGGCCGGGCTCGTCATGACCGAGATGGTGTGCGTGAGCGAGGAGGGCCGCATCACCCCCGGCTGCGCCGGTCTCTACACCGGCCGGCAGGCCGAGGCGTGGCGGCGGGTCACCGACTTCGTGCACAGCCGGTCACCCGGCACCGCGATCGGCGTGCAGCTCGGGCACTCCGGCCGCAAGGGCTCCACGAGGCTGATGTGGGAGGGCATGGACGAACCCCTGCCCCGCGGCAACTGGCCCCTGGTCGCCGCCTCCCCGCTGCCGTACAAGCCGGGCAGCCAGACCCCGCGGCAGCTCTCCCGGGCCCAACTCACCGACATCCGCGAGCAGTTCACCGCCGCCGCCTGGCGCGCCGCGCGGGCCGGGTTCGACCTGCTCGAACTGCACTGTGCGCACGGCTATCTGCTCTCCGGCTTCCTCTCCCCGCTCACCAACCGGCGCACCGACGCCTACGGCGGCTCGCCGGAGCGCCGGCTGAGGTTCCCGCTGGAGGTCTTCGACGCCGTACGCGCGGTGTGGCCGGCGGAGCGGCCCATGACGGTGCGCATCTCGGCCACCGACTGGGCCGAGGGCGGAACGACCGCCGAGGACGCGGTGGAGACCGCCCGCGCCTTCGCCGCGCACGGGGCCGACGCGATCGACGTCTCCACCGGGCAGGTGGTGGCCGAGGAGCGGCCGGAGTTCGGGCGGTCGTACCAGACGCCGTTCGCCGACCGGATCCGGCACGAGGCGGGTGTGCCGGTCATCGCCGTCGGCGCGATCTCGTCCTGGGACGACGTCAACTCCCTGATCCTCGCGGGGCGTACGGACCTGTGCGCGCTGGGCCGTCCGCACCTGTACGACCCGCACTGGACCCTGCACGCGGCGGCCGAGCAGGGCTACGAAGGCCCCGGCGTCGTCTGGCCCGCGCCCTACCGCGCGGGCAGCCGCCGCCCGCAGACCGGCCGCACGGACGCGCCGAAGCCACGGTTGACCCTCGGCGGATGACTGTCGGTGCCGTCTGCTGTACTCGACTCCTGGGGGCAGTGAGACGAACGGAGACATCATGGGCGTGTCGCACGAGTACTTCCTCGCCGGCGACCGGGGCACGGCGATGGGGCGGGTCATCGGGCCGGACGGTGAGTGGCTGGGCTTGGACGGGCTCGATGTGGGGAACATGGACCCTCATCTGGCGCTGCCCCGGCTGATCACCTTCGCCGCGGGTATACCGCCCGCCCGCGGGGAGGGGCCCGAACTGGTCTCGCCCCTCCCGGACGAGGTGCCGTACCCCCATGAGACACCGGTGGTGTCCGCGACCGCCTGGGACGACGGGTCGTTCCTCGGGGAACTGCCCGACGCCTGGCGGGACGCGCTCGCCGACGTGGTCGAGGACGCGGTGCCGATGCTCGCGCTCCAGGCGTGCGACATCGCTGAGGCGCACTTCTCCGACTACCTGCACGCCGAGGACAGCATCCGCACGTTCGTCGGCCTGGCCCAGCGCGCCCGGACGGAGGGAGCACACCTGTACTGCCTGACCTCCCTGTGACACCGCCCCGTCTCACACCCCCGCGAACTGCGCCCCCGCGTCCCGCAGCAGCCTGTGCAGCCCCTGGAACACCTCCGCCGAGCGCACGCCCGGCCAGCCCTCGGGCAGCAGCCGGCCGGGCAGACCGGGGTCGGTGTACGGCAGGTGGCGCCAGGAGTCGAGTGCGAGGAGGTAGTCGCGGTAGGCCTCCTCGGGCGGGGTGCCCCTGCGCCGCTCCCAGGCCCGCAGGACCGGGGCTTGCGCGTCCAGGAACCGCTCGTGCTCCTTGGCGATCGCGGCCAGGTCCCACCAGCGGCCGACCGCCTCGGCCGTCGGGGCGAAGCCCAGGTGCTCGCCGCAGAAGAGGTCGACGTACGGGTCCAGGTGGAGCCGGCACAGGGTGTGCCGCGTCTCCTCGTGGAGACGGGCCGGGGCGATCCACACCCCGGGGGCCGCCGTGCCGAAGCCCAGGCCGGCCAGCCGGGAGCGCAGCACATGCCGCTTCTGCCGCTCCGACTCGGGCACGGAGAACACCGCGAGCACCCAGCCCGTGTCCTCCATGGGCGTGGTCGCGTAGATGCGCCGGTCGCCGTCCTCCAGCAACTGCCGTGCCTCGGGCGAGAGTTCGTAGCCGGCCGCGCCCTGCTCCGTGCGGGCCGGCAGCAGCAGGCCGCGCCGTTTGAGCCGGGACACCGAGGAACGGACGGAGGGCGCGTCCACGCCGACCGCGGCCAGGAGCCGGATCAGCTCGGCGACGGGCACCGGGCCGGGCATGTAGCGGCCGTACGCGCCGTAGAGCGTGACGATGAGGGACCTGGGGGCGTGCTGCTCGGACACGTTGATCATTTTAGGTCGTCGGCATCACTGCCGGTCACCTTCGCTGCGCAGCCGGAAGCGCTGGAGCTTGCCGGTGGCGGTGCGCGGGAGCGCGTCGAGGAAGACGAACTCGCGCGGGCATTTGTAGGGTGCCAGTTCCGACTTGAGGAACACGCTCAGGGCCTCCGGGTCGCGCCGGGCGCCCTCGCGCAGCACGGTGTAGGCGACCACCACCTGTCCGCGGGCCTCGTCCGGGCGGCCCACCACCGCCGTCTCCACCACGTCCGGGTGGCGCAGCAGCGCGTCCTCCACCTCGGGTCCGGCGATGTTGTACCCGGCGGAGATGATCATGTCGTCGGCGCGGGCCACATAGCGGAAGTAGCCGTCGGGCTCGCGGACATAGGTGTCGCCGGTGATGTTCCAGCCGCCGCGCACGTACACGCGCTGGCGTGGGTCGGCCAGATAGCGGCAGCCGACCGGGCCGCGCACGGCGAGCAGGCCGGGCTCGCCGTCCGGCACCGGCGTGCCGTGCGCGTCCTGCACCCGCGCCTGCCAGCCCGGGACCGGCACCCCCGTGGTGCCCGGTCTGATCCGCTCGTCGGCCGCGGAGACGAAGATGTGCAGCAGCTCGGTCGCGCCGATGCCGTTGATGAGGCGCAGTCCGGTGCGCTCGTGCCAGGCCCGCCAGGTGGCCGCGGGCAGGTTCTCGCCGGCCGAGACACAGCGCCGCAGCGACGAGACGTCGTACCCGTCGAGCTGCTCCAGCATGGCGCGGTAGGCGGTCGGGGCGGTGAACAGGACCGAGACGCGGTGCTCGGCGACCGCGGGGAGCAGCCGGCGCGGGCCCGCCTCCTCCAGGAGCAAAGAGCTGGCGCCGGCCCGCATCGGGAAGACCACCAGGCCGCCCAGGCCGAAGGTGAAGCCGAGCGGGGGGCTGCCGGTGAAGACGTCGTCCGCGCGCGGGCGCAGCACGTGCTTCGAGAAGGTGTCCGCGATCGCCAGCACGTCCCGGTGGAAGTGCATGCACCCTTTCGGGCGACCCGTGGTGCCCGAGGTGAACGCGATCAGGGCCACGTCGTCGGCCGCGGTGTCGACGGCCCGGTACGGCGTGTCGGGCGTGGGGCGGTGGAGGAGGTCGTCGGGGCCGTCACCGCCGTACGTCGTGATCCGCAATCCGGGGATGTCGGCCTTCGCCAGGTCCGCCACCGACCGGATGTCACACAGCGCGTGCCGCACCAGGGCGATCTCGCACATGGTGGCCAGCTCGTGCGGGCGCTGCTGGGCCAGCACGGTGACGGCTATCGCGCCCGCCTTGAGCACGGCCAGCCAGCAGGCGGCGAGCCAGGGCGTGGTGGGGCCACGCAGCAGTACCCGGTTGCCGGGCACCACGCCGAGGTCACCGGTGAGCACGTGCGCGATCCGGTCGACGTGCGTGCGCAGCTCGCCGTACGTCCAGGGGGGACCGGCCGGGGTGCGGAAGACCGGGCGGTCCGCCTCGGCGTGGTCCAGGAGTTCCGCGGCGCAGTTCAGCCGCTCGGGGTAGCGCAGCTCCGGCAGGTCGAGGAGCAGCTCGGGCCACTCGTCCGGCGGCGGCAGATGGTCGCGCGCGAAGGTGTCGACATGGGCCGAGCGATGCATGGCGGTTCGCCCCCTTGCCGTGACAAGCGTCGAAGACGGGCGTCGTGGTGGGCACCGGCGTCCTGGTGGCTCGCGCCTCGAGCGTATCGTCTTGGTGACGGCAGTCAACCTTTCGCGATAACGTCGGTGGGGAGCCGGGGGCAGGCCCAGGGGGATGCCCAAGATGCCCCGGACGGCGAACGGGAAGGGTCAGGTCGGCCCGGACCGGAGGGAGGACCGGCAGTGCCCGCATTCTCGCTCGAACCGCACGCGACCGCCTGGTGTGCCGAGCTGCGCACCATGGCCGCCGAACGGCTGCGCCCGCTGGCCGACAAGGGCGAGCCGGGCCGCGTCAACCGGCCGCTCCTCGCCGAACTCGGCCGACTGGGCCTCCTGGCCCGGCTGTTCACCTCCGGCGCCCTCGACCTGTGCCTGATGCGGGAGTCCCTCGCCCAGACCTGCACCGAGGCCGAGACCGCCCTCGCCCTGCAGGGCCTGGGCGCCCATCCGGTGCACGCCCACGGCAGCCCCGCCCACCGCGAGCACTGGCTGCCCCGCGTCGCCGACGGCAGCGCGGTCGCCGCGTTCGCGCTGAGCGAGCCGGGGGCCGGTTCGGACGCGGCCGCGCTGTCCCTCGCGGCCGAGCCCGACGGCCCGGACGGCTGGCGGCTCATCGGCGCCAAGAGCTGGATCTCCAACGCCCCCGAGGCCGACTTCTACACCGTCTTCGCCCGCACCACACCCGGCGCCGGAGCCCGGGGCGTGACCGCCTTCCTCGTCCCCGCCGACCGGCCCGGACTCACCGGCACCGCCCTGGACATGCTCTCGCCGCACCCCATCGGCGCCCTGGACTTCGACGCCGTGCCGGTCACCGCCGCCGACGTGCTCGGCGAGGCCGACCGCGGCTTCGCCGTCGCCATGGGCACCCTCAACCTCTTCCGCCCCAGCGTCGGCGCCTTCGCGGTCGGCATGGCCCAGGCCGCGCTCGACGCCACCCTCGGCCACACCCGCCGCCGCGAGGCCTTCGGCGGCAGGCTGATGGACCTGCAGACCGTCTCCCACCAGGTCGCCGAGATGGGCCTGCGCACGGAGGCGGCCCGGCTCATGGTGTACGCGGCGGCGACGGCGTACGACGAAGGCGCGGCGGACGTGCCGGGGCGCGCCGCGATGGCCAAGCTGCTCGCCACCGAGACCGCGCAGTACGTCGTCGACACCGCCGTCCAGCTGCACGGCGCCCGCGCCCTGCGCCGCGGCCACCTCCTGGAACACCTCTACCGCGAGGTGCGCGCCCCGCGCATCTACGAGGGCGCGAGCGAGGTCCAACGGGGCATCATCGCCAAGGAGTTGTACGCCAAGACCGAGGAGGCGTCCCGGTGACGACCGAGCGTGTCAACCCGCCCGAGCTGTCCCCGCCCACGGGGTTCTCGCACGCCGTCGTCGCGTCCGGCTCGCGCGTGGTGTTCCTCGCGGGCCAGACCGCCCTCGACGCCGACGGCAAGATCACCGGCGACACGCTCCCCGAGCAGTTCGAGCGGGCTCTCGGCAACCTCCTCGCGGCGCTGCGCGCGGCCGGCGGCACCCCCGCCGACCTCGCCCGGGTCACCGTCTACGCCACGGACATCGCCGCCTACCGCGCCCACGCCGGCCGGCTCGGCCGCATCTGGCGGGAGTCGGCGGGCCGGGACTACCCGGCGATGGCCGTCGTACAGGTCGTACGGCTGTGGGACGAGCGGGCGATGGTCGAGCTGGACGGGTTCGCGGTGCTGCCGTAGCCGCCGGGCGGTGCCGCCGGCCGGAGTTCCGTGGCGTTCAGGCCGCCGCCGCGACGGCGAGCCGTTCCGCCGGGACCCGGCACGGCGGGACGACGCTGCCGTCCGCGTGCAGTTCGCCGCTGTCGTCGAACACGATCGAGCCGTCGCACAGCAAGGTCCAGCCCTGCTCGGGATGGGCGGCCACCGGGTGTCGCAGGGCGGGGCCGGACGCGGGGCACGAGGACCGGTTGGAGCACATGGCGCACCTCCACATCGGGATGTGAGGGGCCGGCGGATGCGGCCGCGGGCCCGTCATACACAGACCATGCTCCCGCCGTGAACGCCCCGGAACCGCGCGCCGTGAAGCGTGACAACACCCGGACAACTCCCGGACGCTTCCATGACGCGCCACCGATGGGGTGACGGTCACGGCCGACGGCCCGGCCGACCGGTACCAGTGGAACCCACTGTTCCGTGGATCCGGAGGTACCCGTGCCCGTACGCCCCGCTCTCGCCGCGGCCCTCGGCGCAGCCGCCCTGCTGTGCGCCGCCGTCCCCTCGGCCGCCGCCGACCCGTCCGAGACCGAGACCGTGACCGTCGATCCGACCGGCCACATCGCCAAGGACGGCACCATCACCCTCACCGGCACCTACCGCTGCTCCGGGACCGCCGGCATCGCCTTCGTCAGCTCCTCGATCAGCCAGGGCGACCGCACCAGCGTGTACGGCATCGGCGGCACCCCCGCCCAGTGCGACGGCGCGGAGCACCACTGGGAGAACTCCGGCAAGATCTCGCCGAAGTCCCTGAAGGCCGGCAAGGCCCATGTGCAGGCGACGGTCACCGAACTGCGCTCCGGCGACCTGCTGCTGTTGCTGCCGGCCTTCCACGCCCTGAAGGAACAGGACGTCAAGCTCACCCAGAAGTGACGGTCGTCCGTACGCGAGGGGTCAAGGCGAGCCCCGGTCGTGGACCACCCGACCCGGGCCCTGTGCGACGTCACCCCTGCGCCGGGCGCCGCAGGGCGGCCACGAACTTGTACCGGGAACCCCGGTACACCGAGCGCACCCACTCCACCGGCCGGCCCTCCGCGTCCCGCGAGTGCCGGGACAGCAGCAGCATCGGCAGCCCCACGTCGGTGGCGAGCAGGTGTGCCTCGCGCGGTGTGGACAGCGAGGTCTCGATGGTCTCGTCGGCCTCGGCGAGATGGACGCCGTACACCTCGGCGAGCGCCGTGTACAGCGAGGGATGGGTCGCCAGCGAGCGGCGCAGGCCGGGGAAGCGCCGCGCGGACAGGTGGGTCGTCTCGATCGCCATGGGATCACCGCTGGCAAGCCGCAGCCGCTCGATACGCAGGACGTGCTCGCCGATGCCGATGCCGAGCAGCTCCGACAGGCGCTGGTCGGCCGGGATCTCCCCGATGTCCAGCACCTGCGAGGCGGGGGTCAGGCCCTGGGCGCGCATGTCCTCGGTGTGCGAGGTCAGTTGGAGCGTGCGGTACAGCTTGGGCTGGGAGACGAAGGTGCCCTTGCCCTGGATCCGGTCCAGCCGGCCCTCTCCCACGAGTTCCGTGAGCGCCTGCCGGATGGTGGTCCGCGAGGTGTCGAACCGCACGGCGAGCAGCCGTTCGGCCGGCATCGCCGAGCCGGGCTGCAACTCCTCGGCCATGGCGAGCAGTTGCTGTTTGATCCGGTAGTACTTCGGCACGCGCGCGGTGCGGCCGGACGCCCCCCTGTGCGGCTGGGCGCTGCTGACGTCGGTGGTCATGCCTGCCTTCCCGGCTGTGTCGACGGTCTCCCGTTATAGCGACCAACTGCCCTATGGTCTAGTCCAACCCGCCCGCTCAGGTCCGGTCCAACCGATGCCCGGGTGAATCGGACGGATGCGGACGGACGCGCTCCGGTGACGTTCTCGTAACGGCCGGAATCGGCTTCCGGGACCACCCTTGACACCCCGAAAGGTCTAGGCCAAGCTCCACCGTACTGGTCTACACCATTAGTGGCCAGGTCCCGAGCCCTACGTGCAACAGCGTCGTACGCAGGTCACCGCCGAGGGCGTGGGGGGTTAGTGGCATCCCTGAGGAGGGTGGCGTGAAGCGCAAGCTCGCTGCCGCGATCGTGATCGCGGGCATGATGGTCTCCGTTGCGGCGTGTGGCGGAAACGGCGGCAAGGACAGCGGCAAGGACGCGGGACCGAGCAGTTGGAAGGGCCAGACGCTCACCGTCTGGACCATGGACGGCTCCGCGCCGCCGCAGTGGAGCAAGGACGTCCAGGCCGCGTTCGAGAAGAAGACCGGCGCGAAGCTGAAGTTCGAGATCCAGAAGTGGGACGGGATCCAGCAGAAGATCACCACCGCCCTCTCCGAGGACAACCCGCCGGACGTCCTGGAGGTCGGCAACACCCAGACCCCCGCCTACGCGGCCACCGGCGGCCTCGCCGACCTGAGCGACGTCAAGCAGTCGATCGGTGCCGACTGGACGCCCTCGGTCTCCCAGTCCTCCGTGTACCAGGGCAAGCAGTACGCCGCCCCCTGGTACTTCGCCAACCGCGTCGTCATCTACAACAAGGCCATCTGGGCGAAGGCCGGCATCACGTCCACCCCGAAGACCCGCGACGAGTTCTTCAAGGACCTGCAGACCATCGGCAAGAAGACCGACGCCGAGCCGCTCTACCTGCCGGGCCAGAACTGGTACTTCCTCGACGGCCTGATCATCGGCCAGGGCGGCGACCTGGTGAAGAAGCAGGGCAGCACGTACGTCTCCAACCTCGCCGACCCGAAGGTCGCCGCGGCCATGGACCTCTACAAGCAGTACGCCTCCTACTCCAAGGCGCCCAAGGACAAGGACGAGGCCACCCCGCAGCAGGCCACGGTCTTCGCCAAGGGCAAGACCGGCGCGTTCATCGGCATGGGCTGGGAGGCCGCCACCGCCATCCAGGCCAACAAGTCCATCGAGAAGGACCTCGGCTACTTCACCATCCCGGGCGCCACGGCCGACAAGCCCGAGGGCGTCTTCCTCGGCGGCTCCAACCTCGCCGTCGCCCAGAACAGCAAGAAGCAGTCGCTGGCCAAGGAGTTCCTGAAGATCGCCCTGTCCGACCAGTACGAGGGCGAACTGTCCAAGCTCAACGGGGTCATCCCGAACAAGACGGCCCTGCAGAGCAACCTCAAGGGCAACGGTGCCGCCGAGGCCGCCGCGCCCGCCGCCGCGGTCGGCGGCACCACCCCGCTGATCCCGGAGTGGGCCGCGGTGGAGAACACCCCGAACCCGATCAAGTCCTACATGACCGCGGTGCTGAACGGTAAGGCTCCGGCTGCGGCCGCCAAGGACGTCGAGGCCGAGATCGACAAGCGCCTGGCCCAGAAGAACTGATGACCACGCCGGGGGCGCCGCGCGGCGGCGCCCCCGGATCGGTCGTTCCCACGGCCGGTTCGGCCACGGAAGAGATGGCAACACATGTCAGTGCAGACCCAAGGCACGGACACGGCCGGTGGGCCCGCTGTCCGCAAGGCCCGGATACCGGGGCCGCCGCGGGGCGCGGACCGTGACTCCGGGTCCCCGTCCCGCCGCGGTGCCGCCGCCCCCTACCTCCTCCTGCTGCCCGCGCTGCTGGCCACCGTGGTCCTGCTCGGCTGGCCCCTGGTCAAGAACGGCATGCTGTCGTTCCAGAACCTCAACCCGCGGCAGCTCATCCAGCACCTCACCGAGTGGAACGGCGTCGACAACTACCGGCAGGTGCTGTCCGAGCCGGAGTTCTGGCACGTCGTCGAGCGCACCGTCTTCTTCACCGCCGCCAACGTCGTCCTCATCATGGTGCTCGGCACCCTGATCGGACTGCTGCTGGCCCGGCTCGGCAAGCGGATGCGGCTGCTGCTCATGGTGGGCCTCGTCCTGGCCTGGGCGATGCCCCCCATCGCCGCCACCACCGTCTACCAGTGGCTGTTCGCCCAGCGCTTCGGCGTCGTCAACTGGACGCTGGACAAGCTCGGCTGGCACTCCATGGCCGACCACAACTGGCTGGGCAGCCAGTTCTCCACCTTCTCCGTGGTCGTCCTGCTCATCGTGTGGCAGTCGATCCCCTTCGTGGCGATCAACCTGTACGCCGCCACCACCACGATCCCCAAGGAGCTGTACGAGGCCGCGTCCCTGGACGGCGCCGGCGCCTGGCAGAGCTTCACCTCGGTGACCCTGCCCTTCCTGCGGCCCTTCCTGTACGCCACGACCTTCCTCGAGGTCATCTGGGTCTTCAAGGCGTTCACCCAGATCTTCGCCATCAACCAGGGCGGCCCCGACCGCCTCACCGAGACCCTGCCGATCTACGCCTTCGTCGAGGGCGTCGGCAACCAGCACTTCGGCGTCGGCGCGGCGATCTCCTTCCTGACCATCCTGGTACTGCTCGTCATCACCTCGTACTACCTGCGCATGGTGCTCAAGCAAGAGGAGGACGAGCTGTGAAGCGCTCGCTCATCGGCCGTATCTGGCCCGGCGCGACCGCCGTCGTCCTCTTCGTCGGCTTCGCGTTCCCCGTCTACTGGATGTTCGCGACGGCCCTCAAACCGACCGGCGACATCATCTCCGACAACCCGGTGTGGTTCCCGACGAACGTCACCCTCGGCCACTTCAAGAAGGCGATCCACGCCGACCACTTCTGGACCCTGGTCGTCAACTCCGTCACCGTCACGGTCCTGTCGGTGGTCTTCTCGCTCGTCATCGCCCTGTTCGCGGCCTTCGCGCTCGCCCGGATGCGGTTCAGGGGCCGGCGCGGGCTCATCGTGACGTTCATGCTGGCGCAGATGGCCCCCTGGGAGGTCCTGATCATCGCCATCTACATGATCGTCCGCGACAACGACATGCTGGACAGCCTGGTCCCGCTCACCGTCTTCTACACGATGATGGTGCTCCCGCTGACCGTCCTGACCCTGCGCGGTTATGTGGCCGCCGTACCGAAGGACCTGGAGGAGGCGGCCATGGTCGACGGCTGCACCCGCACGCAGGCCTTCGTCCGGGTCATCTTCCCCCTGCTGGCTCCCGGTCTGATGGCGACCTCGCTGTTCGGGTTCATCACCGCCTGGAACGAGTACCCGCTCGTCCTGATCCTCAACAAGGACATCGAGAAGCAGACGCTGCCGCTGTGGCTGTCGCAGTTCCAGACCGCCTTCGGTGACGACTGGGGCGCCACGATGGCCGCCTCGACCCTGTTCGCGCTGCCCATCCTGATCCTCTTCATCTTCCTGCAACGCAAGGCTGTCAGCGGCCTGACCGACGGCGCCGTGAAGGGATGACCCCGCCGATGACCACACTCGCCACCACTGGGTCTGACAGCGGCTCCGCCGCGGGCGACACCCTCACCCGGGACGCCCTCGCGGTGCTGCAGCCGGGGTTCGACGGCACCACCGCGCCCGACTGGGTGCGCCGCCGCCTCGGTGAAGGGCTCGCTTCCGTGGCTCTGTTCGGCCGCAACGTCGTCACCGAGGAGCAAGTCACCGCGCTCACCAAGGAGTTGCGGGCCGAACGCGACGACCTGCTGGTCGCCATCGACGAGGAGAGCGGCGACGTCACCCGCCTCGACGTGCGCACCGGCTCCTCCTTCCCCGGCAACCACGCCCTCGGCGCCGTCGACGACCCCGGTCTCACCCGGTCCGTCTCCCGCGAGCTGGGCCGGCGCCTGGCCGCCTGCGGCGTCAACTTCGACTGGGCGCCGTCCGCCGACGTCAACGCCAACCCCGACAACCCCGTCATCGGCGTCCGCTCCTTCGGCGCGAGCACCGACCTGGTGGCCCGGCACACCGCCGCCTGGGTCGAGGGCCTGCAGTCCACCGGCGTCGCCGCCTGCACCAAGCACTTCCCGGGCCACGGCGACACCAACGTCGACTCCCACCACGCCGTACCCCGCATCGACGTCGACGCCGACACCCTCCACGCCCGCGAGCTGCCCCCCTTCCGCGCGGCCATCGCCGCCGGTACCCGCGCCATCATGAGCGCCCACATCCTCGTGCCCGCGCTCGACCCGGACCGACCCGGCACCCTCTCCCGCCGCATCCTCACCGAGCTGCTGCGCGAAGAACTCGGCTACCAGGGCCTGATCGTCACCGACGGCATGGAGATGCGCGCGATCTCCGGCACCTACGGACTGGAACACGGCGTGGTCCTGGCGATCGCGGCCGGCGCCGACGCCATCTGCGTCGGCGGCGGGCTGTGCGACGAGGGCACCGTGCTCAGGCTCAGGGACGCGCTCGTGGCCGCCGTACGCTCCGGCGAACTGCCCGAGGAACGGCTGGCCGACGCCGCCGCCCGGGTCCGGGACCTGGCCCGGTGGACGGCCAGGGCCCGCAGCGGCGCGGCGAACACCGAGCCGAACCCGGAGATCGGCCTGGTCGCGGCCCGCCGCGCGCTGACGGTGACCCGCGCGGGCGCCGCCGCACCGGCCACCGCACCGGTGTACGTCGCCCAGTTCGAGCCGGCCCGCAACATCGCCGTCGGCGACCAGACCCCGTGGGGCGTGGCCGCCGAGCTGGAGCGGCTGCTGCCCGGCACCGCCTCCGCCTCCTTCACCGGCGACGACGCGGGCGGCGCGGCTCTCGCCACCGCCGACGGCCGGCGGATCGTCGCCGTGGTCCGCGACGAACACCGGCACGACTGGATGCGCTCCGCGCTCGACACCCTGCTCGCCGCCCGCCCGGACACCGTCGTCGTGGAAATGGGCCTGCCCCAGGCCCCGCCGCGCGGCGCCCTGCACATCGCCACCTACGGCGCCGCCCGGGTCTGCGGCGTGGCGGCGGCCGAGGCCGTCGTGGCGGGCTGAACCCACTCGCTCCACCGGCCGCCCGCCGGCGCGGGCGGCCGGGTCGACCGTGCTCTTCTCCCGGATCCCCACCGCTGTTGTCCGCACGTGTTGTCCAGAGGAATCGCATGCAGACGCCCCACCCCTTCCTCCACCGGGCGGCCTCCACCCGCCCCTACTTCAGCGCCGACGGCGAGACCTACCTCGCCCCGGCCCCCCTGCGCCACCTCGAGAAGTCCCAACCCCTCAGGGTGCTCTCCGCGGAGGACTTCGCCTTCTGGCAGACCTACGGCTACGTCGTCGTACGCGAGGCCGTCACCCCCGGCGAGGCCAAGCAACTCCTCGACTTCGCCTGGGAGTTCACCGGACTCGACCCCGACGACCCCGAAACCTGGTACGCGGAACCCTCGTTCCGCTCCGAACTCGACCAGCACCTGTTCATCTACGGCTTCGTCGAGGCCTACCACCACCAGCTCCTCTGGGACAGCCGCCAGACCCGGCGGGTCTACGACGCGTTCGTGGACGTCTGGGACTGCGAGGAGCTGTGGGTCACCCTGGACCGGCTCAACCTCAACCCGCCCAACACCCGCACCCGTTCCCGTTCCCTGATCGAGCCCACCGACGAGGGCTTCGACATCGAGCTGCACTGGGACGTCGACACCACCCTCGCCGTGCACCCCCAGCGCGTCCAGGGCATCATCGCCCTCACCGACACCCGGCCCGAACTCGGCGGCTTCCAGTGCGCCCCCGAGCTCTTCCGCCGCCTCGAGGAGTGGCGCCTGGCCCAGCCGCCCGGCCGCGACCCGGTCCGGCCCGGCACCGACCGCGCCGAGTTCCCGGTGATCCGCCCCGACCTCCAGGCCGGCGACCTGCTGATCTTCAACGGGCTGCTGGCGCACGGCGTCGCACCGAACCTCTCTGACAACGCTGTCCGAGCCGTCCAGTACCTGTCGATGATGCCCGCGCTGGAGGAGCACACCGCCCTGCGCGACTCCCGCGTCCACTCCTGGCGCACCCTCGCGACCCCCGACTGGAACGCCACCCTCCTCGGCGACGCCCGCCGGCCGGAGGCCGATCGCTACGGACCCGCGACGCTCACCCCGCTCGGCAGAAAGCTGCTCGGACTGGACTCCTGGGCCGCTGCCGCGGAAGAGGCACAGTGAACCGGATCTGCCTCTGCCTGCCCACCAACCGGGCCTGCTCCGCCACCCTGACCGCCCTCCACGCCGAGGCCGCCTACGCCGCCCAGCACCACGGCGCCGACGTCCAACTCCTCATCCTCGACTCCTCCGACGCCCGCACCCGCGCCGAGCACACCCGGGTCGTGGCCGGCCTCCACCCGGTACCCGGCGTCACCGTCCACCACTTCGGCGAGTTCGAGCAGCGGGCCTTCCTGCGCAGGACCATCGAGCGGGCCGGGCTGCCCGACGTCGACCGCCTCCTGCGCCTCATGCTCCCGCCCGCCGTCTCCTACGGCGCCTGCACCAACCGCGCCTTCCTGCTGGCCGCCGCCCTCGGCTGCGACTCGCTGCACCGCAGGGACTCCGACAGCGCCTACCAACTCCACGGCGGCGAGCCGGTGTTCCCCGTGCACCACGAGCTGCCCTGGCTGGGCCGTCCCGCCGCCGAGGCCACGGCCTCCGTCCCGCACACCGACCTCGGCCCGGCGCTGCCGGCCCGCCCGGTGTCATTGACGGGCGCCTCCTTCATCGGCGAACTCTCCGTCGACATCGGGGAGATACGACGCCTGGACGAGGGCGTGTACCACGACGTGGTCAGCCTCTGGGCGCCCGGCGACTGGCCCGAGGACCGCAAACGCCACCTGGTGGAGGAGTCCTTCACCGGCGCGGGCACGGCACCCTTCACCGGTGACCGGGCAACCCTCACCGTGGTCGACCCCATGCGCGTCGACATGTGCAACATCGCCTTCGACCGCGCGATCTACGAACGCATCCCGCTCCCACCCGCCACCGACACCATCGGCAGCGACTACTTCCTCCTCCATGTGGTCCACGACGCCGTTCTGCCCGGCATCCTGCACAACCGCCACATCGAGAACTTCCACACCCCCGAACGCCGCACCGACACCGGCTTCCCGGCCTACCAGCGGCGGTTCGTGAAGTTCCTCCTCTCCATGCTCCACTTCCACCACGTCTACGACCGCATGGCCGCCGAAGGTGTGGGGTTGCTGGACGAGCGGCATCGGGTACGGGCCGACCGGATCGTGGAGTTCCTGCGGGAGAGCACCGACCTGGACCGCGCGGAGAACGTCTGGCGACTGGACCGGGTGGACACGGCCTATCGCAAGCTGGGCGGCCGGTACGCGACGTTCGCCGACCAACTCGCGGAAGAGCGTGAACGGTTGTTGGACGAGGCGGAGTCGGACATGGAGGACTTCGCACACCTGGTCGAGGCCTGGCCGGCACTGATCAAAGCAGCCCGCACATGAGCGCCCCAAAGGGGCGCGGGGCCCTGTCTGATATGCGGCTACCGCCGCGTGGGCGCGATCAACCACGGCGGACCGGCACTCGCGCGACGGCACATCCGGGCACTTCCGCAGGCGCACTCGGCACCGCACTCGCCGCAGCCGAATCCGACCGCATCATCTACGACCTGACCGGCATAGAGCACCAATACGACGCCCTGCTCAACGAGTTGCCCGGCACCCACATTCGCTTCGCGCTCAAGGCCTGCCCCGTCGACGAGGTCCTGCACACCCTCACGGCCCGCGGTGCCGGATTCGACGCAGCAAGCCCCGCCGAAATCACCCAAGCCCTCCGAGCCGGCGCCCAGCCACACCGCATCCACTACGGCAACACCATCAAGTCCGACCACGACATCGCCGAAGCCCACCGCCTGGGTGTCCGCACCTTCGCCACCGACAGCATCGAGGACGTCACCGCCATCGCCGCGCACGCGCCCCGCGCCCGGGTGTTCTGCCGCCTCGCCACCAGCGGGGAGGGCGCGCTGTGGGGCCTGAACCGCAAGTTCGGCTGCGCCCCCGACGACGCCGTCCGCGTGCTGGAGACGGCCCGCGAGGCCGGACTCACCCCGGCCGGCCTGTCCGTGCACGTCGGCTCCCAGCAGATGACCGGCGAGGCCTGGCAGCAGGCCCTGGACACCCTCGCCGGGACGCTGGCGGCGCTGGCCGGGCGGGGGATCGTACCCGACCACGTCAACCTCGGCGGCGGTCTGCCCGCGCTGGGTTACCAGGACCGTCACGGCAACCCGCTCGACCCGCCCCTGGACAAGATCTTCGCCGTGCTCCGCGAGGGCATGGACCGGCTGCGCGACCTCACCTCCGCTCCGCTCGACTTCGTGATGGAACCGGGCCGCCACCTGGTCGCCGACCACGGTGCGGTCCGGGCCCACGTCTCCCGGCTGACCCGCCGCAGGCAGCCGGACGGCACCGTCGCCCACTGGCTCTACCTGAGCTGCGGAAAGTTCAACGGCCTCTATGAGATGGACCAGTTGACGCACCGGATGGTGTTCCCGGGCCACCTCGGAACACAGGAGCACGTCTCCGCGATCGTCGCCGGCCCCACCTGCGACAGCGACGACGCCTACGGCGAGGGCCGGCACCCGGTGCGCGTGCCGGCGTCCGTCACCTCCGGCGACCCGGTCTGGATCCTCTCCGCCGGCGCCTACGCCACCAGCTACACGACCCAGGGCTTCAACGGCATCCGCCCGCTGCCCTGCGTGTGCATCCGGGGCCAGGAAGGACACCACTGACATGACACACCCGATACGCGGCGTCACCGAGGCCGACTGGCCCGCGGTCGTGGCCCTGGAAGCGGAGGCGTACGCGGACACCGCGCTCACGGAGGGGGAGGCCGTGCTGCGCTCCCGGGCCTCGGCGGGCACCTGCCTCGTCCTGGACCTCGACGGCCGGATCGCGGGCTATGCCCTGGCCCTGCCGTACCCGAGGTTCCGCTGCCCCGACCTGACCCGCGCCGAGCGGGCGGCCCACTGCTCCACCAACCTGCACCTGCACGACCTCGTCATCACCGCGCCCCTGCGCCGCAGGGGGCTCGGCAGCCGTATGGCCCGCCACCTGACGGGCATCGCCCGCGCCCGCGGTTTCGAGACGATGTCCCTGATCGCGGTCGCCGGCAAGGAACCCTTCTGGCGGGCCAACGGCTACCGCGCCCACCGCGAGGCGCACGTCCCGGCCGGGTACGGCAGCGGCGCGGTGTACATGTCGGCGCAGGTCGCCGCCGTGCGGAGGGCGAGCTGATGCCCGCTGCCTCCTTCCAGCGCGCCAAGTGGTCCATCGCGGCGCTGTTCTGCTTCCTCGGCTTCCAGTACGGCACCTGGGTCTCCCGGCTTCCCGCGCTCAAGACCCGGCTGGACCTGGGCGCCGGGGAGGTGGGCCTGCTGCTGATGGTCTGCGGGGCCGGTGCTGCGGCCTCCTTCCCGCTGGTCGCCCTCCTGATGCGCCGCCTCGGCTCCCGGCGGCTGTCCCTGGCCTCCGCCGTGTGCCTGGTGGCCGTACTGGCCGCCCTGTCCGCCGTACCGAACTACCCGCTCGCGCTCCTGGCCGTCTGCGCCGACGGAGTCGCGGTCGGCTGCCTCAACGTCGCCATGAACGCCCAGGGCGCCGCGCTGGAGAAGGCCTACGACCGCACCGCCATGTCCCAGCTGCACGCCACGTTCAGCGCCGGTCTGCTCGCCGCCGCCCTGCTGACCTCGGGCGTGACCACGCTGACCGGGTCGGTGCCGGCCCATTTCACCGTGGCCGGAGCCCTGTTGCTGCTCCTGCTCGCCGGCGCCCGTTCCGGGCTGCTCACCCGCACGGAACCGGGCACGCCGGACGGCCCGAAGCGGAGCCGCCGCCCTGCCCTGCCCTCCTGGACGACCCTGCTGCTGGGCTGCGCCATGGCCTTCGGCACCATCACCGAGGGCGCGATGAACGACTGGTCGACGCTCTACCTGAAGGATGTCGTCAAGGCCTCGGCGTCCGTGGCGCCGCTGGGCATCGCGGTCGTCTCCGTGATGATGCTGCTGGCCCGCCTGCGCGCGGACCGCTGGCGCGGTCGCTGGGGCGACGGCCGGGTGGTGCGGGCCGGCAGCGCGGTCGCCGCCACCGGCCTCGCCCTCGCCCTGCTCACCGGCGGGCTGGTCCCGACCCTCCTCGGCTTCGCCTGCGTCGGCCTCGGCGCGGCCGCCGTCACCCCGTGCGTCTACGTCGCGGCCGCCGGTCACGGCTCCGACGCCCTGGCCCTGGTCGCCGCGATGGGCACCACCGGGCTGCTGGCCGGCCCGGCACTGATCGGCCTCGTCGCGAGCACCACGAGCCTCACCCTCGGCATGGCGACCGTCGCCGCGTCGGCCCTGATCGTGACGCTGACCGCGTTCCGGATCCGCTGGCCCGACCGCACCCCGGCACCCACGGCCGGGACTCCGCTTCCGGCACCTGAGAACGCCTAGCGCGCCGCCCACCGGCGGCACATCACAGCAGGTCAGATCACCTGGACATCGCGGCCAGGCTCAGCATGAGGTGCGCGGACTCGGGGCGGGCGAAGTCGGAGTGGGCTCCGGCCGGGGCCATCCGGGTCCGGACGCCGCCGCGGAAGAGGCGGCTGGCGTCCACGTCGACCAGTCGGTGGTCCAGGGCGACCGCCGGGTACCGCTCGCCCACGTCGAGCAGCCGGACGTGGAACTGAGGGACCGGGGCCACGCCCGCCCCCGAGTGGCCGATGCCGGCCGCGCCCTCCGCGCGCAGATGCCAGAACCCCGTCGCCCGGTCCCAGCGGGAGTGGGTGAGCACCAGCGGGCCGCGCAGCGGGGCGCCCGGCCGGCCGGCGGAGGGGAACAGCGAGGGGAAAGGGCGGTCGAAGGCGTCGCGCGGTGCCGCCATCTGGAATTGCCGGCCCCCGCCCGCAGCGCCCGGCACAGCGCGGACCCCCGCTCCGCCGCCGGTGCCGTCCGCCACGCGGCCCGCAGCGCGTCGGCGGCCGCGGCGACCAGAGCGCCGTACTCCTCGGGCGGTACGGCCGCACGCACCACGGCCTGCAGCGCGCCGCTCACCCCACGGTCGTGTACGGCGCCTCGCCCTCGCACTCCACGAGGCCGAGCCGGCGCAGTGCCTCCAGGGCGTCCGCGGCGTCCGGGACGCCCACCGGCTCCGCCTCCGAGGCGGCTGCCGGCGTGCGCCGCCGGGCCGGATGGGCGAGTTCCGGGCGGCTGGTGAGCGCGGTGACGGGGACGCCGTACAGGGCGAGCAGGGCGGCGAGTTCGAGCATCGGCCGGGCCAGTCCGGCGCAGCGGCGGTCGGCCAGCTCGACGGACAGTCACCAGCAGGCGGTGAGGGGATCGGCACCGCTCCCGGTGCGTTGTGCGAGCCGGTCGCGGTAGTCGGCACAACTGAGCCCGGACTCCGCCGGCCAGGCCGCCGCCCGGGACAGGGCGAGCGGCAGGTGACCCAGGTCGGCGGCGAGCGCGTCGACCTCCCCGAGCTGCACGTACCGGCCCTGGGAGCAGAGGTCCTCGGCCAGCCGGAGCAACGCCGTCTCGCGTGGGTACGGCCCGACGGGGACGCGGGTGCTGCCGAGGGGGAGTGGGACCCCGGGCCGGGCGGTGACCAGCACCCGGCCGCTCCGGCGGCCACAGACCGTGCAGTTCCGCCGGGTCGGTCAGCCCGTCGAGCACCACCAGCCAGCGCCGGCCGGTCGCCCGCAGCCAGGCCAGGAAGGCCTGTGCGCCGTGCTCCGGCTGCCCGGGGTCGGCTCCGGCGGCCGCCGCGAAGTCGCAGACGACCGCGCCGCGGGAGGCGACGGTCACCCACACCACCAGGTCGACGGTCCCCTCATGCCGGACGCACCGCACGAAGTGCGCGGCCAGTTGTGTCTTGCCGGGCGGGATGGGCGGAACGGCGGTCGGCGGGGCCGGCGCGGACAGCGGGCCGGGCGCAGGGAGGGCGGCGCCGGGCGGCGGCGCGACGGACGGCCCGGGGGAGGTGAGGTTCCCCGCGCTCGCACCGACCGGCTTCGCCATCGCGTACGCGCCCGCGCACACCGACACCAACTGACGTGACTCAGCCGCGAGTTGCACCTGACGACCGGACCGCTCGGCGTCCTCCAGCAGATCCTCGAAGCGGGTCTGCCAGGCCGCCTCCGCCCGGACGCGCAGCCGCTCGTCGCCGGGCGCCCCGAGCAGCGTGGTCAGGGTGCGCTCCAGCCGCTCCCGCTGCGCGCGCTTGCGCTGCTGGTCGCCCTCACCGAGAAGACGCGCCGCCCGGGCACACACGCCAGTGCGAACAACGAGTCGTCCGGCATTCAGCGTTTCCCCGCCCTTCGCGACACCGCCTCGGCTCACGCTGTATCCATGGAAGCGCAACCGCCGCGGCACCGAAGGCCGGCGGACGGACAGGATCTCCGGACAGCGGCGGTTCTCCATCATGCCGAGGACTTCGGTCTCCTATCCGCGGTGGGATGACGCGGGCGTGGACGCGAGGGTGCCGACGGCCTTGAGGGTGCGCAGCACAGGTGCCGTCTCCAGGCTACGGATCGCCTTCACCGAGCCCAGTCCCTGGGTGAGGTAGTGGTACAGCGCTGCGGTGTCCCTGCACAGGGCGTGAGCCACGAGGTTGGTGGGACCGGTGGTGTGGGCCACGAAGGCGAGTTCCTCATGGCGCGCCAACGTCGTGGCCACCTCATCGAGATGGGCGGGAGCGACTGCCATCCACAGCAGGACCTTGGCGATGCCCCCCAGGAGCGCGGGATCGAGCTCCACATCGAAGAAGATCGCTCCGCAGTCGCGCAGGCTGTCCAGCCGGCGCGACACCGTCGCGGGCGACCAGCCCGTGGTGGCGGCGAGGTCGCCGACCCCTGTTCGGCCGTCCTGTCGCAGGGCTTCCATCAAGGCGTGGTCCGCGGGGGAGAGCCTCACCTGCCGATCCCGGTCCCGGTCCAGGGAGGGGGGTTCGTTGCAGTCGGTGCGTTTCGCGTCGGCCAACAGGCGTTGCTGTCGTGGTTTGAGGGCGTTGGCGCTCATGCGCCAAGGGGTACGCCAGCCGACATAGGTGTGCAGCAGATGGTGGGCGGACACGGCGGTGAGCCCGATGCTGGGGGGCAGCTCGTGCAGGAGCAGGGAGTGGCCGTGCGCCGTACCGAGTGGTGTTTCGAGCACCGCGACGATCTCGGTGCCGCCACCGGTGAGATAGACCCACGAGGTGTCCTGGCGCCGGACGAGGGCGTGGGCGAGATCCAGTGCGGTCTCGGGGGCGGCGGTCAGCCGCAGCAGCCACTGCTCATGGCCCGTCAGGTGCGGGTCGGGCAACCCGACGACGCGGAGCGCGGCGTGCTCGCGCAGCCTGTCGTAACGACGGGAGACCGTCTGCGGGGAGACCGACAGTACGTGGGCTATCTGTGTGAAGGGGGCACGTCCGTCGATGTGCAGCGCATGGATCAAGGCGCGATCGAGGTCGTCGAGCATTCGCACACCATCCTTCACGCACCGCGTGGCAGGCCGCGGCGAGTCGCCGGAGGCGATGCCTGCACACGCCGGTGCTCCGCTCGGTCTGGACCCGGGTCCGGCGGCCCGGAGGTCGAAGGGGAGGAGTCCCTCGCCGTCGACCGTGGCGGCGAGCGTTCGCCGCCACGGTCACCGGTCAGTCCCTGATCACCGACTTGCAGCGCATCAGGAACTCGGCGAGATAGCCGTCATGCGGCATGCCGGACTCCATCCGGTGCGTCGGGTGATCTCCTACGTAGACATTGCTGATGGACGGATCTTCCAGCAGCTGTCCGACGAGGTGGGCATCGTGGGTGAGCGCTGTCAGGACGAGGCTGTTCCTCAGCGGCGCGATGCCTGCTTCACGCGTCCACGGAGCGACCCAGACGCAAGGAAAGGGAAGCTCGACGGAAGACTGCGGCGCATCGGGCCGGTCGAGCTGGAAGACGGCGGGGCGCAGTACGGCGCTGCCGTCGCCCAGTTCGTCGATGACGCCGTCGCCGCCGAGCCAGGGCCTTGCTCCCGAGGCCTTGTCGAGCAGGTGCGCCTCGAACGCCTTGGCCGTCGCGAGCGGTTGGACGGGGAAGACCGCCCGGGGATCCTCGGGAGGCAGGCTGGGCACCGAGGAATGGCGCTCGGCGAGCGCTTCGCAGAGCGGGGCCGGGTCGCCTTCCACGAAGACGGCGGTGGTGTTGACGCAGCCCGTGCCGCCCTTGCCGCTCACCGAGTCGACGATCGTGTCGAGATGATCCCGCCAGTCCATCTCCTCGGTCAGGAGAATCTTCGAGCGGCCAGGACCCTGCGGGAGGATCGAGGGGGCGGCGGCGTACTTGCGCACCACGTCGTCGCCGCCGTAGACCAGCCCGAGGTCCGCGCCCCGCAGCAGGACGTCCGCGGTGGCGTGGTCGGTCGGCAGCAGTGTCACCTGGTCGTTGCCGAAGCCGGCGTCGCGCAGTGCGGTGACCAGTCGGTGCGGCGTGAACGGCTCGCGCCGGGAGGGCCGGACGGCGACGCGGTAGCCCAGCGCGAGCGCCTCCGGCCAGAGGCTGTGCGGCCCGGGGTGGTTGCCGGCGGCGTGCACGGCGAAGACGTTCCCGCGCCGGGTCCACACCGCGCGGCCGGTGCGGGTCAGCGGGTCGTCCCAACGCCTCACCGCTCCGGTCGGCCGGGCGCACTCCACGCTGTGGTGGGCCTGCCTCATCCGGGCCGCGATGGCCCGCGTGGTCGACCGCACCACGGAGACCGGTATCCCGCCGACGCGACTGACCTGGTACTCGTACTCCTGGACCGACTGGTCACGCAGCGTGGCGGTCGCGAAGAGCTCGGCAGCGTGGCTGATCATCCCGATCCGCTCGTCGACGGGAGGAGTGGAAGCCCGGTGCAGCGACTTCATCGTGCGGTCGACGAACAGGGAGGGGACCAGGCTCAGTTCGGCGACCTGCCGGCCCGCGACGTCGTGCACGGCCGTACGGCTGCGGGACCTGAACGCGCCCTGCGGCCCGAGGGCGTCGAGCTGCACCGCACCGGCGTCGGAGTGCGCCATCAGTAGACCCCTTCGATCACGGTCTCGTTCTCGAAGGTCGCCACCGGAGCGATGTCCGCCACCGCGTCACCGACCTGACCGGCCAGGGGCTCGATCCGGGTTGCGACATCCCGCTCCAGGTTGTTGGGCAGGAAGAACGACTTGCTGACGTGGTTGACCAGGACGCGGCCGCGATCGCCGTACGCGACCGGTATGAGCGTCTCCGGATCGACGACCGAGAACGTCACGTAGGGGCTGCAGGAGTCGAAGACGCAGCCGGCGTCCTCCGGGAGGTCCGGGCGCTCACCGGCGAACCCCAGGATCATGGTGCTGCCGTAGTTCCCGCACAGGACCGTCCCGGGGAAGACCTCGGTCTTGTAGAGGTAGCGGGAGTCGGGATCCAGCTGGGTGCCGCCCCAGCGGATCGCCCGGACCTTCTCCTTGACCAGCTCGGCCAGGTCGTCGCGCAGGGCGAGGCGCTCCAGCAGCGGGGGCGTGATGGTCAGGACGCCGATGTCCTGTGTGCGCAGCACGAACGCGGCCTGGTCGATGAGGTGTTCGGTGTAGGCGGCGGCTTGGTCCCACTGACCGCCGGAGATCAGTTTCTTCACCCATCGGGGGTCGAGATCGACGGTGAAGCCGCGGCGGCCGTGGCTGGTCGCGGACCTGCGGAAGTATTCACCCACGATGTGCGGGCCCGTCGGGACCAGGCCGAGCCAGTCGGCGCCGGCGGGGAAGCCGTGGGCGTCGAGGTTGGCGTTGCTCCAGTGGACCATGCGCTCCAGCCAGTCCCGCAGCAGGACGACCCGCTTGGGCTCCCCCGTGGTCCCACCGCTCTCGAACACCCCGATCACGTCGGGGTGCCGGCCGTAGCCGCGGGGGATCAGGTCCTCGGCGCGGACGGAGCGCAGTTCGGCCGCCACGTTGGGGAAGAGCCTGAGATCTTCGTGGGTACGGATCTCACTGCGGGGGTCGAAGGGCAGGGTCTTGGCTCGCTCCAGCCAGAACCGCGAGCCCGTATCGGGGTTGAAGTGCCACTCCATGGCGGCCTGGATCAGGTCGTCCGGCTCGGGACGCACATCGAGGGGAAGGTCGAGGACCTGTGTGGTGGCTCGCGGCACGGGAACTCCTTCTGGGCGTATGAGGTGAGGTGGGGACTGCCCGGCGGAGATGCGGTACCTCCGTCGGCGCACCGGAGTTGTGGACGGAGCACGGAGCTACAGCTCGACGATGACGGCACCGATGTGCCGCCCTTCGATCACCTCCAGCAGGGCCTGAGGGGCGTGTTCGATGCCCTTGATCCGCACGTGGGGGAAGACCATCTGCCCCGCGCGCAGCCACGCGCCGAACCTCTCGGTCCACTCCCCGCAGTCGTCGAAGTCGTCCGAGCTGAAGCCGCGCATCACGATCCGCTTGTGGATGAGCGGCAGGGAGTCCAGCTCGACGGGTGCCGTGGTGCCGGTGCCGTCCTCGCACAGCTGCCCGGACAGGGCGCCGATCAGGACGAAGCGGGCACCCGGACGGGCCGCTTCCACAGCCGCCCGCAGCTGTTCGCCTCCGACGTTGTCGAAGAAGACGTCGATGCCGTCCGGTGCGGCCTTCGCCAGCTGTTCGGCGAGCGGTGCGGCACCGCGGATGACGGCCGCGTCGTAACCGAGCTCGTTCACGAGACGGTCGGCCTTCTCCTGCGAGCCGGTGCTGGCGATGACCTGGCCGGCGCCCAGCCGCTTGGCGATCTGCCCGGCCATCGCGCCGATCCCGCTGCCGCCCGCGGAGACGAACACGGTGTCCCCGGGGCGGAGTTCGACCCCGCGCGTCAGTGCCGCGTACGCTGTCCAGCCCTGCTGGAGGTGGGTGATCGGGTCGGGAAGGGCCTCGGTGTCCAGCCGCGCGCACTCGCCCGCGGGGACGACGGCGTACTCACGCCAGCCCAGCCAGTGCGACACCAGATCGCCCGGCCGCAGTGCGCTGCCCTCGGGGGCGGAGACCACCTCGCCGATCGCCGCGCCGACGAGGGTGTCGCCGGCGTTGAGCACGGGGAACGGCGTGTCCTGCGTGGCACCCGCGATGAGTATGCGCAGTGTGGCGAAGACGTGGAAGAAGACGTTGCGTACCAGTACGTCGTCGTCCCCCGGCGAGGCCAGGGGTGTCTCGACGACACTGAAGTGCTCCAGCCGCGGAAGCCCTTCGGGCTTGGCCGCGAGACGGACTTCTCTCTGGGTAGCGGGCAGGGCTGCCATTCACGCTCCTGAACAGGAAGGACGTACGGATGTGAAGCCCTGGTGCACGCGGAGTGACCAGGGAGCCCCAGGGTGGAGCGATCACGTCCGCCGACTCCAGTCACGGTGCCGCACTGGAACATTTCTTCCATCCGAGACGCCTGGCTGAAGGAAGCTCACATCCGGGGGCCGGCCCGGGCATCCCTCCGCGGGCCGGCCGGCCGGGGCGCGTGCACGGGGCCGCCGCGTGGGAAATCGTCACCGCAGACGTCCTCGGTGGAAGGAATCGTCCATCTCCCGGCTCTGGCTGGAGGCCGCGGATCCGTCCCTCCACGCTGACTCGTGGTCGAACTCGATGCCCCGCTCCCGGGGGATCGGTTCGGCGCGTCGACAATGGTGGAGAGGAACCCCGATGACTGCTGAGCGTGTGCTTGCGCCGACTCCCACAACGGCGTACCGATGGCGGTGGCTGGCGCTCACCGCCCTGCTGCTCGGTGAGGCCATGAACCTGTTGGACGCGACCATCGTGCAGGTCGCCGCACCGGCGATCCATGCCGATCTGGGCGGCTCGGTGTCCGACATCCAGTGGTTCACGACGGCCTACACCCTCCCGTTCGCGGTGCTGTTGATCACCGGTGGCCGGTTGGGCGACATCGCCGGCCGACGACGGCTGTTCGTCATCGGCGTCACAGGATTCATGCTGGCGTCCACCGCATGCGCACTGGCGCCCTCGGTGGGTCTGCTGATCGGCTTCCGCGTGGTGCAGGGGGCAGCGGCGGCTGTGATCATTCCCCAGACCATCGGTCTGATCAAGACCATGTTCTCCGGTGACGAGATGTCCAAGGCCCTGGGCAGCATCGGCCCCGTGATGGGCCTGGCGGCCGTGTGCGGTCCGGTGCTCGGCGGTGTGCTGACGCATGCCGACCTGTTCGGTTCGTCGTGGCGCGCGACATTCCTGGTCAACGTGCCCGTGTCCCTGGTCGTGCTGGCCCTGACCCCCAAACTGCTGGAGAACCGCGCTCCCAAGCGGCCCACTCTCGATCTCACCGGCACGCTCCTGGCGACGATCGGCGTCGGGCTCGTCGTCTACCCCCTCATCGGTGCGGACATCGCCGCGATGTCCGTATGGAGCTGGGGGGCCATCGTGGCCGGTCTGATCGTGCTGGTCGTGTTCGCGCTGCACCAGCGCGGTGTCGCCGCCGCCGGCCGGAGCCCGGTGGTGGAGCCGAGCCTGTTCGCGCACCGGGGTTTCCCGGCCGCCCTGGTGACGTCGACAACCTTCTTCGCGGTGACGAACGGTCTGATGATGGTCATCGTGCTGCAGCTCCAGCTGGGGCTCGGCACCGATGTGCTCAACGCGGGCCTGACCCTCGCTCCCTGGTCGGTGGGTCTGGCCGTGGCCTCCTGGGTGGCTGGTGCCCATCTGGTCCGGCGCTACGGTCACCGCATGATGTCCCTGGGACTCGTCGTACTCCTGGTCGGAGCGCTGGCCGCCATCGCCGTGTACCACGAGGCAGATCCCACGTCCTACCCCAGGCCGCTGCTGATCGCGCTGGGTGTGGTGGGTCTGGGAGTCGGGCTCTTCAGCCCTGCCTTCTTCACCATCGCCCTGAAGCCGCTGCAGCCGCAGGAGATCGGGTCGGCCGCCGGACTGCTGAACGCCGTCCAGCAGCTGGGCGCCACGCTCGGGGTCGCCGTCCTGGGCAGTGTCTACCTCAACAGCGCACGGCCCGGCGGCCCTTCGGCCGCGCTGCACGCGGTCCAGGTCGCCTTCTGGGTTGCCGTCGCGCTGGTGGTGATCAGCTTCGTCACCAGCAGGATGATGATCGAGAAGGATGCTTCGGACAAGGCCGGGGCACAGCACTGATCGAGCCACACTCCTGAGCGGTTCATGCGGCGGCCTTCCGGTCGCCGCATCGGTGTGTGTGCGCCCACCACGGCTTCACGGTCGCAGACGCGAAGCCGGAGCGGTCCGCCGGGCACGGACCAGATCCGTGATCATGGGGCTCGCCGCCTTGACGTTCTGCAGCACCGGGCTGGTCTCGAGGGTGTGGATCGCGTCGAGGGAGCCGAGCCGGCGGGCGAGGTAATGGTGCAGGTCGGCAGGGTCGCGGCACAGCGCCTGGGCCACCAGGTTGGTGGGACCCGTGGTCGCGGCGACGAAGGCGAGTTCGTCGTGTCCCGCCAGGGTCGTCGCCACGTGATCCAGATGCGCGGGGCTCACCGACATCCACAGAAGTGCCCTGGTGTTGGCGCCGAACAGCCCGGTGTCGACCTCGACGTCGAAGAAGAGGGCTCCGCCGGCCTGCAGATCGGCCAGCCGCCGCGCGACGGTCACCGGGGACCAGCCGGTCGCCTGGGCGAGTTCCGCGTGGCTGGCGCGCCCGTCCTTCTGCAGTGCAACCAGCAAATCAGCGTCCCCGTCGGTCAGTTGACGTGGCACGGGCACGTACGCGGTGTCGGCGGCCTCGTTCGACCGCAGGATGCGCTGCTGTTCCTCGTTGAGGGTGTTCGCGCTTCGGCGCCAGTTCGTGGGACCTCCGAGGTACATGTGCAGCAGACAGTGAGCGGACACGGCCGTGATGTTGTTGGTGCGCGGGATGTCACGCAGCAGCAGGGAGTTGCCGGCGGCGGCGTCGGTCGGGGTGTGGATGATCGCGACGATTTCGGTGCCGCCGGAGGTGAGTTTGACCCACGACGTGTCAGGTCGGCGGGCCAAGGCGTGCGCGAGGTCCTGCGCCGAACTCGCCGCGGCGGTGAGCCGGACGAGCCACTGTGTCTGACCGGCTCGGTGGGGGTCCGCGAGCCCGACGACGCGCAGCGACGCCTCGTCCCGTAGGCGCCGGTAGCGGCGGGCGATCGTCTGGGGCGATACGTCGAGCGCGGCCGCGAAATGACTGAATGGCGCGCGGCCGTCTATGTGCAGCGCGTGTATCAGGGCACGATCCAGGTCGTCGAGCATGCACACATCCTTCAGTGGGAGGCTGCTCCGTGGAATAAAGTTGAAGATAGCGCAGGCCACGCTACCATCGCAGCCTCAGAGGTCCGCAGAATTCCATCAGTTGCCGCTCATCAGAGTTACTCTGATCTGGTCGACATCGTGCGCAGCGGACCAGCTGTCTGCCCATCTCTCTCTTTCGAGCCCCATGTGCCAAGTGAATGTTCCAGCCATTCCGATGAGCCTTTCAAGCCGTACGTCTACAGAAATGTAGACCGCTCCTTTTCAGTGAACAGACCTCGTCTTGGGGAGGATTTTATGGTCGAGTTGAAGACGCCTTCGGTCGGAGTCGGGCAGACCGCACTCTTCGTCGCGTGGATGCGCCAGCTGGAAAGCGAACGTCCGGACGCGCTGTTCCGGGACCCGCTCGCCGCTGCCATGCTGTCGGCCCTGGCGGAGGATCCGGTACTGGCCGATGTGGCCGAGGTGATCAAGCAGACCCACAACAGCGCGCGTGGCTTCCCGGCGTACTTCGCGGTGCGCACGCGGTTCTTCGACGACGAGGTGCTCTCCGCGGTCCGGAGCGGGATCCGCCAGGTCGTCACGCTGGCCGCGGGCGTGGACGGGCGTACCGTCCGGCTGGAGCTGCCGGCCGGGACGCGCTGGTTCGAGGTGGAGCTGCCGGAGATGACCGCGTTCAAGGACGCCCTGATCGAACGGTCCGGCCTGCCCCTCGGGTGCGAGCGCCACGGGGTGGCCGCCGACCTCCGGGAGGACTGGCAATCGGCCCTGCGAGCTGCGGGTTTCGATCCGTCGCAGCCGACGGTCTGGCTGGTCGAAGGGCTCTTGATGTATCTGACCGACGCCGCGGGAGACGCGATCCTGGCCGGTGTCACCGAGCTGTCCGCACCGGGAAGCCGGCTCATGCTGGAGCACCTCCAGGCGGCGATGCTCGAGGAGGCGGGCAGGCCCGTGCGGGAGCGCGTCGAGGAGCAGGGCGCCTCCTGGCTCTCCGCTCGCGACGACCTCGTCTCCTGGATGGGCGGCCACGGGTGGGAGGCGGAGGTGTACGCCGGCGACGACACCCGAATCGGACACGGACGCACGGTGGCACCGCTCCCGGCGTGCTGGCTGACGACCGCCAGGCTCACTCCTTCCGCCGGACCGGCCGTGGCCTGACAGGAATTCCTGGAATCAACAGGATTCCGGACTCGGCAGCAGGGAATCCGGAATCCCGAATTCCATTGATGGCGGGCTGACCTCCGTCATCACAGGGGGTTTCTGGCTGAAATGATGCGGTGCATTGCACTGCAGTTTCGCCGGACTCGGTACGGGGGGACATCGTGCAACCAGACCGTGCGTGGCACGCCTTTGAACGGATCATTCCTTCGACACCCGATACGGACCTGCCGCGGCTTATGACTCAGCGGCGTCCCCGGGTTCATGAGACGGACGCGCCGGTGTCGCTGAAGCCGTCCAGGGAATTCACCCGCCGATTGTCAAACCGGCGCGCGGGAGCTACCCGCGAGACCTGCGCGGCGGCATCCCTGCCCGCCGAATACGTGCGCGGCCGAGGGGACAGCGGAAATCCCGATGCGCGCAGCACCCACGTTCACCTCGCCGTCATCGGTGTCTGCCTGACCACGCCCACCCACCACCCCACGAGGACAGCGGAGGAAACGCATGCCTGACGACACTGCACGCCCCCACTCTCCGGAGGAGCACCGCTTACGAAGCAGCGGCCGCTCCGGCGAGTCCGCGTCCAGGACGCCGTGGAGCCGTTGTGTGGTGCTGGGGGCCAGCATCGGCGGGCTCTTCGCCGCCCGGGTGCTGTCCGACACCTTCGACCGGGTGACGGTGATCGACCGGGACGCGCTGCCGGAGACGGTCGAGAACCGGCGCGGAGTGCCCCAGGGCCGTCACGCGCACGCGATACTGCCCGCCGGCACGAAGTGGCTCCAGGAGATGTTCCCCGGCCTGCTGGCGGAGATCGAAGCCGACGGCGTGCCGGTGGTCCGGGAACCCACCGAGATGCACTTCGCCCCGGGAGGCCATCTCCTCAGCCAGGAGGGCCGCTACGCGGACCCCATCCCCACGTATCAGCCGAGCCGTCCGCAACTGGAGGGCCGGGTACGCTCCTGGCTGCGGGCGCTGCCGAACGTCGAGATCATCGACCGCTGCGAGGCGACCGGACTCATCAGCTCCCCGGACGGACGCCGCGTCACCGGTGTCCGCGTCGCGCACCGCGACGACGCGGTGGAGCAGGAACTCGCCGCGGACCTGGTCGTCGACGCGACGGGACGCGGCGGCCGCACCACGCGATGGCTCGCGGACCTGGGCTACGAGCAGCCGCAGGAAGACCGGATCGCCGTCGACATCAAGTACGTCAGCCGGAACCTCAGGGTGGCACCGGGCTCTCTCGGCCGCAGAAAGGTCGTGATCGTCGGCGCCTGTCCGGGAAGACCGACCGGCGCCACGTTTCTCCAGCACGGCGACGACCACTGGATGCTGACACTGATCGGCTACGGCGGACATCACCCGCCCGTCGACCCGAGCGGTTTCCTGGACTTCGCCAAGCCCATCGTCCCCCCGGACGTCTTCGAGGCCCTCTGCGCCGCCGAACCCCTCGACGACCCCGTCGCGCACCGCTATCCGGCGAGCGTGCGCCGCCGCTACGAGCGGCTGCAGCGCTTCCCCGACGGACTCCTCGTGTTCGGCGACGCGATCTGCAGCTTCAACCCCGTCTACGGTCAGGGGATGTCCGCCGCCGCGCTGCAGGCCGGCGCGCTCGAGGAAGCTCTCGCTCAGCACGGGGACCAGTTGCCGCGCCGCTTCTTCAAGGCCGCCGCACGGCGCATCGAGGTCGCCTGGCAGATGGCCGTCGGCAGCGACCTGGCGCTCCCCGAGGTCACCGGCCCGCGCCCGCTCCCCGTACGCATCACCAACGCCTTCTTCGGCCGGCTGCTGAGCGCCGCGGAACACGACTCGGCGCTCACCCAGGAGTTCGTCAAGGTCAGCTCACTGCTCTCTCCGCCCACGATCCTGCTCAATCCCGTCACCATCGGGCGGATGGTCCTCGGCAACCTGCGCCACCGAGGAAGCCAGGAGAACCGTTAACCGGCGCAACCGTCTTTCTGTCACTCCGAACAGCCGGAATCACACACGCGATCCCCGCGGTGCCGTGCAGATCAGTCATGCCTTTTCCGGGAAATTGAATTCTCGGTTAAACGGGAATTCCGGCCTTGACTCCGCAGTTTTCGGAGATCTAGCGTTCCAGTGTCGAGAAATCCGAAGGGAATGATTCGGAATGTCGAATCCGGTGGTTTCCACCGTCGTACAGACTCCTGACCGCATCGAGCTCGTGAAGCGGGCCGAGGGCTTGCGGGAGCTGCTGTCCGAGCATGCCGTCGCCTGCGAAAGCGAGCGCCGTCTCGCCGCCGGCGTCGTCTCCGCCATGACCGAGTCGGGCCTGCTGCGGCTGATGACCCCGCGACGGCACGGGGGTTACGAGACGGACATGCGCACCTTGCTCGAGGTCGCCACCGCACTCGGCCGCGGCTGCTGCTCCGCGGCCTGGATCGCGGGCGTGCTCAACGCCGGGAACTTCGTGGCGTCCCTGTTCCCCCCGGCCGCCGGTGACGAGGTGTGGGGCGAGAACCCCGACGCCCAGTGCGCCCTGGTCCTGGGGCTCCCCGCACCGGACGTCGAGCACGCCGACGGAGGCGTCGTCGTCAGCGGCCAGTGGGCCTACGTCTCGGGCTGCCTGCACGCCCAGTGGATCAGCGCCCTGATCGCCGTACCCACCGCCGAGGGCCGGCCCGACATCAACTTCGCCCTGATGCGGGCCGACGACGTCACCATCAAGGACACCTGGCACTTCGCCGGGATGCGCGGCACCGGCAGCAACACCGTCGTCGCCGACCGGCTCTTCGTGCCCAGCCACCGGCTGGTGCCCTACGTGCCCGTCCTCAACGGCGAGACCGACGGCGTGGTCGACCCCGGCCTGCCCTACCGCAACAGCCTGACCGGCCTGTTCGCCATCGGCCTGATCGGCGCGCTGATCGGCGGCGCCGAAGCCGCCCTCGACTTCGTCCGGGAGAAGGGCCCCACCCGTCCCGTGGCGGGCTCCACCTACCGCGACCAGACCCAGTCGCCGACCTTCCAGCTCGACCTCGCCGACGCCACCTCGAAGATCGACACGGCCAAGCTGATCGCGGCCCGTATCGCCGGCACCGTCGACGAGTACGCCCATGCCGGGATCAACACGGATCTGACCGTGCGCGCCCGCAACCGGCTGGAGTCCGCCCAGGTCGGCCGGCTGTGCCGGGAGGCCGTCGACACCCTGCTGACCGCACACGGCTCCTCCGCCTTCAACGAGGCCAACCCGCTGCAGCGGCTCTGGCGCGACATCAACGTCGGCAGCCGGCACGCCGGGTTCGGCATGGGCATTCCCGAACAGGTCTACGGCCGCGCTCTGGTCGGCCAGGACCCCCGTGACATCAGCTTCATCGTCTGAGCCGAGACGCGACCGAACCCGTACGTCCGTCTCCCACACCGAAGGACACCCATGGCAGAGCCCCGAATACCCACCGACGAGACCGAGTTGCGCGCCCACAACCGCGCCGTCGTCGAGCAGTACATGAACACCCGCGGCGAGGACCGGCTCCGGCGGCACCTGCTCTTCACGGAGGACGGCGTCGGTGGCCTGTGGACCACGGAGAGCGGCGAACCGATCGTCATCCGCGGCCGCGAGCGGCTGGGGGAGCACGCCGTCTGGTCGCTCAAGTGCTTCCCCGACTGGGCCTGGACCAACATCGAGATCTTCGACACCCAGGACCCCGACCGCTTCTGGGTCGAATGCGACGGCGAGGGCCGGATCCTCTTTCCCGGATATCCCGAAGGTCATTACCGTAATCACTTCCTCCACTCGTTCCTGTTCGAGAACGGGAAGATAAAGCAGCAGCGCGAGTTCATGAACCCGTGCCAGCAGTTCCGCTCCCTGGGAATCGACGTCCCGCGCATCGAGCGTGAGGGTATCCCCACCTGACAGCTGATCCGCATGAACGCGGACCATCGCGATCCGGCCGTACATCCTCTCCGCCTGACGGGGGAACAGTCGTGGGACATGCAGTAACCGAAATCCAGCGGGCCAAAGCCCTGCAACAGCCCGAATGGAGCGATCTTTCACAGGTTCAGCGCGTCAGGGAAATTCTCAGCTCCCGACCGCCGTTGGTCCGCGTGGACGACGTACACACCCTCAAGTCGTTGCTCGCGTCCGTCGCCGCGGGCGAAGCGCACGTGGTGCAGGCGGGGGACTGCGCGGAGGACCCGGAGGAGTGCACCGCGGAGCACGTCCGCCGAAAATCCGCCGTACTGGACCTGCTGGCCACCACGCTGAAGATGGTCACCGGCAAGCCCGTCCTGCGCGTGGGACGCATCGCGGGGCAGTTCGCCAAGCCGCGTTCGAACTCCTTCGAGCAGGTGGGCGACCTCGTTCTGCCGGTGTACCGCGGACACATGGTCAACAGCCCGGAACCCGACCCGGAGAGCAGGCAGCCCGACCCGCTGCGCATCCTCACCGGGTACATGGCGGCAGGCGACATCGTGGATCACCTGGGGTGGCGCGCACCGGCTCTGCGCGCATGGCCGAGCATCGAACCCCTGGTGTGGACGAGTCACGAGGCACTACTCCTGGACTACGAAGTCCCGATGATCCGCGAGGTCGGAGACGGCAGGCGCTGGCTCGGTTCCACGCACTGGCCGTGGATCGGCGAACGGACCCGTCAGCTGGACGGCGCCCATGTCGAGCTGCTCGCCGATGTCGTGAACCCCGTGGCCTGCAAGGTCGGTCCGAACATGACCGTCGAGGAGATCACGTTCCTGTGCGAGCGTCTCGACCCGCTCCGGGAGCCCGGTCGCCTCACCCTGATCGCGCGTATGGGCGCTGACGTCGTCAGCGACCGGCTGCCACCGCTGGTCGCTGCGGTCCGCTCCGCGGGTCATCCGGCGATCTGGCTGTGCGACCCCATGCACGGCAACACCGTCACCGCGGCGGACGGCAGGAAGACCCGCTTGCTGACCACCCTGGCCCGGGAGGTCGTCGGGTTCCGGCGCGCGGTGGCGAGCGCCGGCGGCGTGGCCGGCGGACTGCACCTGGAAACGACCCCGGACGACGTGACGGAGTGCGTCGCCGACGCCTCCGCACTCGGTTCCGCCGCCGGCCGGCACACCACCTTCTGCGACCCGCGGCTCAACTCACGGCAGGCCGTCTCCCTGGTCACGGCCTGGTCCGACGCTCTGTGAACGCCTCCACCGTCTCGGCCACATCGCTGGAAAGGAGTTGTTCGATGGCCGGCCTGCCCCCCATCGCGTCGTACCCCCTGCCCGTCCCGGAGAGCCTGCCCGAGAACCTGGCGCAATGGACCCCGCGCCCGGAGCGCGCCGTCCTGCTCGTCCACGACATGCAGCGCTACTTCCTCAACGCCCTGCCGGAGCCGCTGCGCTCCGAGCTCGTCCACAACGCCGCCACCCTGCGCAAGCGCTGTGCCGCTCTCGGCGTGCCGGTGGCGTACACCGCGCAGCCCGGACGGATGACGGACGAGCAGCGAGGGCTGCTGAAGGACTTCTGGGGCCCGGGCATGCGCACCGAGCCGGCCGACCGGGAAGTGACGCCGGAGCTGGCCCCCGCCGAGGGCGACTGGACGTTCACCAAGTGGCGGTACAGCGCCTTCTTCCGCTCGGACCTGCTGGCGCGCATGCGAGCCGCAGACCGTGACCAGATCATTCTCTGCGGCGTGTACGCGCACGTCGGCGTCCTGGCGACGGCGCTCGACGCCTTCGCCAACGACATCCAGACGTTCCTGGCCGCCGACGCCCTCGGTGACTTCTCCGAGAACCACCATCGGCTCGCACTCGACTACGCGGCCCAGCGCTGTGCGGTGGTCGTCCCGTCCACGGAGGTGTTCGCATGAACAGCCGGGATCGCGGCGACCTGCTCGGCAGCGTCCTGAACCTGGAACCGCCCGCGTTCGCCCTGCTGCACCGGCCGGAGTGCGGGGTGCCGGACACCGTGGACATCCTGGTCGGCGACGTGTCGCTGCCCAGGACGCTGGCGGACATCCCCCTCACCGAGGCGGGGCCCGAATCGCCGCGGACCGACCACGACGTCCTGGTCGTGGTGCCGTACCGGCAGATCACCGAGCGGGGGTTCACGGCACCCGACGACGGCGTGCCGCTCATCGCCCTGTCGGTCACCCGGCAGGCCAGGGTGTCCGTGCCCGAAATCCTCCTGCGGCTGCCGAACGCCCCGACACACATGACGGCGCACGGCTTCGACGTGGACGACGAACGGTACGCCGACACCGTGCGACGGGTCGTCAAGGACGAGATCGGCACGGGCGAAGGGGCCAACTTCGTCATCAAGCGCTCCTTCGTGGCCGACATCAGCGACTACTCGCTGTCCAGCGCGCTGGGGTTCTTCCGCCGTCTGCTGGAAGGGGAGCAGGGCGCGTACTGGACCTTCCTCATCCACACCGGGCACCGCACCCTCGTCGGGGCCACACCCGAGCGGCACATTTCGGTGAGCGACGGCACCGCCGTGATGAACCCGATCAGCGGCACCTACCGCTATCCCCCGGCCGGCCCCACCCTGGAAGGCGTCACGGAGTTCCTCGCGGACCGCAAGGAGACCGACGAGCTGTACATGGTCGTCGACGAGGAACTCAAGATGATGGCCCGCATCTGCGAGGGCGGCGGCCGGGTCCTGGGCCCGTACCTCAAGGAGATGGCGCGGCTGGCCCACACCGAGTACTTCATCGAGGGCCGAACCGACCGCGACGTGCGCGACATCCTGCACGAGACGATGTTCGCCCCCACCGTCACCGGCAGCCCGCTGGAGAGCGCGGCACGCGTCATCCGCAAGTACGAACCCGAAGGCCGCGGCTACTACAGCGGAGTGGCCGCGCTGATCGGCCGGGACGTGAACGGTGAACGCTCACTCGACTCGGCCATCCTCATCCGCACCGCCGACATCGACGCACACGGCCGGGTCCGCATCGGTGTGGGTGCCACGCTGGTGCGTCACTCCGACCCGGTCTCCGAGGTCGCGGAGACACGTGCCAAGGCTTCGGGGCTCCTTGCCGCCCTGGAGGCCGGAGGCACCCGCCGCTTCGGCGCGCATCCGGAGGTCCGTGCCGCCCTCAGCCGCCGCAACACCTCCATCGCCGAGTTCTGGCTGCAGGACAGTGGGAGCCGCCGGCCGGCGGTCCCCGGGCTGGAGGGGCTGACGGCACTGGTCGTCGACGCGGAGGACACCTTCACGGCGATGATCGGACACCAGCTCCGCGCGCAGGGCGTGCACGTGACGGTCAGCCGCTTCGACGAGGCCTACGAGTCCGACGGCCACGACCTCGTCGTGATGGGGCCCGGTCCCGGTGACCCGCGTGCTGCCGACGACCCCAGGATCGGTCATCTCCGTTCGGCGGTCCACGGCCTTCTCGAGCGGCGGCGGCCCTTCGTCGCCGTGTGCCTGAGCCATCAGGTGCTCAGCCTGGCCCTTGGCCTCGACCTCGTCCGCCGGGATGTTCCCAACCAGGGCGTGCAGCGGGAGATCGATCTGTTCGGCCACCGCGAACGCGTCGGTTTCTACAACACGTTCGCCGCCCGCAGCACCGAGGACAAGCTGGACATCGAGGGAATCGGCCTGGTGGAAGTGAGTCGTGACCAGGGAACCGGTCACGTGCACGCGCTGCGCGGGCCGGGTTTCGCCTCGATGCAGTTCCACGCCGAGTCGGTCCTCACCGTCGACGGGCCGCGCATCGTCGGACAGACCATCCGGGAGGTGCTCGGCCGTGCGCGTTGACATCGCCTGGTGGGAGCTCGACGGAACCCCGCAGACCATCGACTCCCTGCGGGCGCACCTGCGGGACGGCACCGCCGACGCCTGGCGCGAAGTCCCGGGTCTGCGGCTGAAGTTCTGGATGGCGGACCGGCAGCGCAACCGCTGGGGCGCGGTCATGCTCTGGGAGTCGGAGCGTCCGGCCGGCCTCCCGGCGAACCGGGCCGCCGAACTGATCGGCCGCCCGCCCACTCATCGCACCACGTTCGACGTCGAGGCCACGGTCGAAGGAGCGTATGCCCTCCGCGAGCTGCAGGGCCTCGGCCCCGTGTTCGCGTCGGCCGCGACACCGCCCACATCCGTACGGGGGAACGAGACACCGTGCACGCATACATAGTGGTGGACGCTTTTGCACGCCGTCCGCTCGAAGGCAATCCCGTGGCCGTCTTCTTCGACGCCGCCGACCTGACCGCCGAGCTGATGCAACGCATCGCCCGGGAGATGAACCTGTCCGAAGTCACCTTCGTCCTGCCGCCGGAGCAGGGCGGTGACGCCCGGATCCGCATCTTCACCCCCGTCAACGAGCTGCCGTTCGCGGGTCATCCCCTGCTCGGTACGGCAGTGGCCCTGGGCCACACCCTGAAGCGGGACCGGCTCCTTCTGGAGACCGCCATGGGGGTCGTCCCGTTCCAGCTCCACGACGACGAGGGCATCCCGGCCGTGCGGATGGAGCAGCCCATCCCCACATGGGAGCCGTACGAACACCGCGCGGAACTCCTGGAGGCGCTCGGCGTCGCGGAGTCCACAGCACCGGTCGAGATCTACCGCAACGGCCCGCGGCACGTCTTCGTGGGGGTCGACAGCGTTGCCGCGCTGTCGGCCCTCACACCGGACCACCGTGCCCTGAGCCGATTCCCGGACATGGCGGCCAACTGCTTCGCCGGCGACGGCACCCACTGGCGGACACGGATGTTCTCACCCGCCTACGGGGTGGTCGAGGACGCGGCGACCGGCTCGGCCGCCGGCCCTCTCGCCATTCACCTGGCGCGGCACGGACTGAGCGCGTACGGGGACAGGCTCCAGATTCTCCAGGGCGTCGAGATGGGCCGTCCCTCGCTCATGCTGGCGACCGCGGACGGAGCGGGCGACGACGTCCGAAGCGTGCAGGTCGGCGGCCACGGCGCCGTGGCCGCCCGCGGCACCCTTTATGTCTAGCGAGGACACATGAACACCAGCCAGTTCGAAAGCCTCACCGGCGAGGTCGACATCGACTTCCCCGAGTACGACAACCCACCGGCCGACCCCATGCCGCTGGTTCACCAGTGGATCGCCGAGGCCACCGCGCGCGGCGTGCGGGAGCCCCGCTCGCTGGCCCTGGCGACCTCCGACAGCCAGGGCCGAGCCTCCAGCCGCATCGTGACCGTCACCGAGCTCAGCGACCGCGGGCTGGTCTTCGCCAGCCACAACACCAGCCAGAAGGGCCGCGAACTGGCCGACACCGGCTGGGCCTCCGGCCTGTTCTACTGGCGCGAGACCGGCCAGCAACTCATCCTCTCCGGACCGGTGTCACAGCTCGACGACGCGGCATCCGACGCCCTCTGGTTCGGCCGGCCGATCCCCCTGCACTCCATGTCCTTTGCCTCCCGGCAGAGCGAACCGCTCGACGGCCCGGCGGCCGTGGCAGACCTGCGAGCCGAAGCGGCCCGACTGGGGGCTCCCGGCACTCCGCTGCCCCGCCCGGCCCGCTTCGTCGGGTACCGGCTGACCCCTGTCGCCGTGGAGTTCTGGTGCGCCGACGCCGAACGACTGCACCGCAGGCTGCGCTACGACCGCCAGAACCACGGGTGGCGTACGTGCCGGCTCCAGCCCTGACCCGCAACGAACCGGAGAGGACACCATGGAAGGCACAGCTCTGAGGCATGCGATGGCCAGGGTTCCCGGACCGGTGACCGTGGTGACCACGATCGACGGCACGGGCGAACGCTGGGGATTCACCGCCAATTCGTTCACTTCCGTCTCCCTGGACCCGCCCCTCGTCCTGGTCTGCCTGAACAAGAACGCCAGCACGCACCAGGCGTTCACGTCCGCCGACCGCTTCCTGATCAACGTCCTGGCGCACGGTCAGGACGCGGTCGCGCGCCGCTTCGCCCGGTCCGGAGTCGACCGGTTCGCCGCGGGCGACATGGAGAGCTGCGAACTCGGGCTGCCCGGTTCGCACGGCGCCTGCGCCCGCGTCGCCTGCACGATGCACTCCATCGTCGACGCGGGGGATCACAGCATCCTCATCGGCCGCGTGGTGGACACCTATGCGGACGACCGGACACCGCTCGTGTACTACGACCGGACCTTCGCCCGCCCGGCTCCCGCCACTGCGGCAGGGGCCGAGGAGCCGGTGAAGATCCTGCACCTGGCGGACTGGTGAGCGCCGCCATGACGACCGCGGTGAAGGTCACCGTCATCTACTACTCCGCCACGGGCCATGTCGCCGACATCGCCCGCGAGATGGCGGAGACGGCCGAGAAGGCGGGCGCCGAGGTCCGGTTGCGCAAGGTCCGGGAACTGGCACCGCAGGCCGTCGTCGAGTCCAGTCCCGCGTGGTCCGCCCACGCCGCGGCATCGGCGGAGGTCCTGGTGGCCGAGGTCGAGGACGTCCTGTGGGCCGACGCCGTTCTCATGGGGTCACCGACGCGATTCGGCAACATCTCCTCCCAGCTCAAGCAGTTCATCGACACCCTGGGCGGTGCCTGGCGCACAGGCGAACTGGCCGACAAGGTCTACAGCGGCTTCACCTCCACGGGCAGCCCGCACGGAGGCAACGAGTCCACGCTGCTGGCCCTGATGCACTCCTTCCACCACTTCGGCGGAATCGTCGTCGCCCCAGGATTCACCCACCCGGACAAGTTCATCGACGGCAACCCCTACGGCACCGCGCACCACGACGCCGGCGGCACCGTACCGGTCGGTGACATCACCCGCAACGCGGCCCGCGTCCAGGCCGAACGCGTCGTGAGACTCGCGCGGGCCGTCGTCGCCTTGTCCGGCGGAAGCCGATAACGCTTCCGTCCCCGTGCGGGACGCGGAGGGCAGTCCCCGTCGATGCCACTGCCCGCCGACAGACGCCGGCCATCGGTCCCCGTCGGCCCTGTCCGCGTTCCTACCGGCCGGAGAGCTCCTACATCCCCCGAGGAGCTCTCCGGCCCGGCCCCCCACCAGAGCACACCGACCAACCAAAGAGCCAGCAGCCGCTGCGACCCCAGGGAGAGCCATGTCCCGCCGCCTGTTCACGTCGGAGTCCGTGACCGAGGGCCACCCCGACAAGATCGCCGACCGGATCAGCGACACGATCCTCGACGCCCTCCTCAAGGAGGACCCGCGGTCGCGGGTCGCCGTGGAGACCCTGATCACCACCGGTCAGGTCCACGTCGCCGGGGAGGTGACCACCGCGGCGTACGCGGACATCCCCGGTCTGGTCCGCGAGGCGGTCCTCGACATCGGCTACGACGCCTCGAAGAAGGGCTTCGACGGCCGCTCCTGCGGCGTGTCCGTCTCGATCGGCGCCCAGTCCCCGGACATCGCGCGGGGCGTGGACCCGGCCGACGGGGACGATGACGCTCTGGAGACGCAAGGGGCGGGCGACCAGGGGCTGATGTTCGGGTACGCCTGCGACGAGACGCCGGAACTGATGCCCCTGCCCATCCAGTTGGCGCACCGGCTCTCGTACCGGCTCTCCCAGGTCCGCAGGGACGGCATCGCGCCGTATCTGCGTCCGGACGGCAAGACCCAGGTCACCGTCGAGTACCTGGGCAGCCGGGCGGCCCGTCTGGACACCGTGGTCGTCTCCGCACAGCACGCCGCCGACGTCGACCTCGAGGGCCTGCTGGCCCCCGACATCCGCACGCACGTCGTCGAGCACGAACTCGCACGACTGGCGGCCGACGGCATCGAGCTGGACACCGAGGGCCACCGGCTGCTGGTCAACCCCACCGGCCGGTTCGAGATCGGCGGTCCGATGGGCGACGCCGGCCTGACCGGCCGCAAGATCATCATCGACACCTACGGCGGCATGGCCCGCCACGGCGGCGGTGCCTTCTCCGGCAAGGACCCGTCCAAGGTGGACCGCAGTGCCGCGTACGCGATGCGCTGGGTCGCCAAGAACGTCGTCGCCGCCGGGCTCGCCCGCCGCTGTGAGGTCCAGGTCGCCTACGCGATCGGCAAGGCCGATCCGGTCGGGCTGTTCGTGGAGACCTTCGGCACCGCCACCGTGCCGCAGACGGCCATCGAGTTCGCCATCCAGCAGGTCTTCGACCTGCGCCCGGCCGCGATCATCCGCGACCTCGACCTGCTGAGGCCCATCTACGCCCAGACCGCGGCCTACGGCCACTTCGGGCGCGAGCTGCCCGACTTCACCTGGGAACGCGTCGACCGTGTGGATGCCCTGCGTCGCGCGGCGGGGTGCTGAGATGAGGATCGCCGTCACCGGCTCCATCGCCACCGATCACCTGATGACGTTCCCCGGCCGCATCGCCGACCAGCTCCTGGCCGACCGGCTGGACCGCGTCTCGCTGTCGTTCCTGGTCGACACCCTCGAGATCCGGGACGGCGGCGTGGCCGCCAACATCGCCTACGGGCTGGCCACCCTGGGCCATCGCCCGCTCCTGGTGGGCGCCGTCGGTGCCGACTTCCACCCCTACGGCCGGCGGCTGGCCGAGCGGGGCGTGGATGTCTCCGGGGTCCACTTCTCCACCACACGCCATACGGCCCGCTTCCTGTGCACGACCGACCCGGACGGCAACCAGATCGCCTCCTTCTACCCGGGTGCGATGACCGAAGCGGCCGCCATCGACCTGGCCGGCGTCGTCCGCGACCACGGCGGCGTCGACCTCGTCCACATCGGCGCGGACGAGCCCGCCGCGATGCTCCGCCACACCCGCGCCTGCCGCACCCACGGCCTGCCCTTCATCGCCGATCCGTCCCAGCAGCTCGCCCGGCTCGACGGCGAACAGATTCGCGAACTGGTCGACGGCGCCGACCTCTTGTTCACCAACGAATACGAACACGGACTGCTGCTGGCCAAGACGGGCTGGACGCGAGCCGACGTCCTGAAGCGGGCCGGCACCTGGGTGACCACCCTCGGCGAGAAGGGCAGCCGCATCGAACGTGCCGATGAACCCCCGCTCGACGTTCCCGCGGTCCCGGCGGCGACGGTCGCCGATCCGACCGGTGTCGGAGACGCGTTCCGGGCCGGATACCTGGCCGCCATGACCACGGGCCAGAACGCCGTGGCCTGTGCACGGACGGGATCGGCCCTGGCGGCACTCGCCCTCTCCTTCGTCGGCACCCAGACCTACGCCGCTTCCCCGGCACGCCTGCGCGAACTGCTGGCGACCGCACACGGCCCAGACGTCCATGCGGCCACGGACCTGCCGTCAGGAGACGATCGCTCATGACCGCGGCCACCCTGGCCCTGGCCCCCACGCCTGCGGCAACGATCCGACGGAGTCCTGCCGAACTGATCGCGGCCGGCCACCGGTCGTACTCGTTCGAGTTCTTCCCGTCCAAGTCCCCCAGAGGCGAGCGAGCCCTGTGGAGTGCGCTGCGCCGTGTCGAATCCCTGAACCCGGCCTTCGTATCCGTGACATACGGAGCAGGCGGCTCCTCCAGGGAACGAACCGCCGCCCTCACCGAACGGATCGCGGAAGACACGACGCTGCGCCCCGTGGCCCACCTCACTGCGGTCGGCCACTCGAAGGCCCAGCTGCGCACGATCATCGGCCGCTACGCCGACGCCGGCATCCGTGACGTGCTCGCTCTGCGAGGAGATCCGCCCGGAGACCCGCAAGGACCGTGGACTCCCCACCCGAGCGGACTGCAGCACGCTGCGGAACTCGTGGAACTCATCCGCACCTGCGGCAACTTCGGCATCGGCGTGGCAGCATTCCCCGAGCGGCATCCGCGCTCACCCGACTGGGAGAGCGACATCCGTCATTTCGTGGCGAAGTGCCGGGCCGGCGCGGACTACGCCATCACCCAGATGTTCTTCCGGGCCGAGGACTATCTTCGGCTGCGCGACCGGCTGGCGGCCGCAGGATGCGACACGCCCGTCATCCCCGAGATCATGCCCGCCACTCGCTACGACCAGATCAGCCGGTTCGCCCGCCTCAGCAACGCCTCGATTCCCGGCGATCTCGCACTGCGCCTGCGCACCGCGCAGTGCGACCCGCGCGAGTCCCACCGCATCGGCGTGGATCACGCCACCGAACTCGCCCAACGACTGCTCGACGAGGGCGCCCCCGGCCTGCACTACATCACCCTCAACACCTCGTCCGCCGCCATGGACATCCACCGAGGGCTGCGCCTGCCCACGGCACCCGGCCACCGGTACCCGGAGGAGGTTCCGGGTCCCACGGGCGGGAACGTCGGGGCGCCGACCGAGCCGTCGACATCCAGCGGACGGAACCCCCTGGCCGCCGGCACCCCGGAGCAGACATGACCACGGACACCGGAACCTCGACCGAGCTCATCGCCCGGATACCGGGCTCGAAGAGCCTCACCAACAGAGCACTCCTGCTTGCCGCCGCCGCCCGGGGTGTCAGCCGCGTCCGGGCCCCGCTCGTCAGCGACGACACGGTGGCGTTCCGCAATGCGCTGAGGCAACTCGGCGTGCAGGTCGAGAGCAGTCCCCTGGACGAGTTCTGGGACGTGACCGGGACAGGCCGGGGACCCGACGGGCGGGCGCGCCTGTGGTGCGCGGACGCCGGCACGGCAGCACGGTTTCTGCCGCCCTTCGCCGCCACCGGCCTGGGTTCCTACCTCTTCGACGGCTCCTCACAGCTGCGCGCCCGCCCCCAGCGGCCGTTGCTGGAGGTGTTGCACCGACTGGGGGCCGACATCGAGGCGGGCCCGGGCCAGGGGCTCCCGCTGCTGATCCGTGCACGGGGCCTGGCGGGCGGGGAGATCGCGGTGGACTCGTCCATGAGCAGCCAGTACCTCAGCGGCCTGTTGATGGCGGCGCCGTTGATGCGCCATGGACTGTCGGTCCGGGCCCAGAAGCTCGTCAGCCGTCCCTACGTCGACATGACCGTCGCGCTGATGCGTCGCTTCGGTGCACGCGTCGCCGAAGACGCGGACGGGACACTCCGGGTCGCGCCGGCTCCGTACGCCGCGACCGATGTCGTGATCGAACCGGACGCGTCCACGGCCACGTACGTCTTCGCCGCCGCGGCCGTCACGGGGCGGACGGTGACGGTGCCCGGCCTGGGCGCGGGCAGCCTGCAAGGCGATCTGCGGTTCGTGGAGATCCTGGCCAGGACCGGCGCCCAGGTCCGAGTGGAGCAGGCGGAGACCACCGTGACCGGCCCCGGACGACTGAGCGGAGGTTTCTCAGTCGACATGAGCGACATCTCGGACACCTTCATGACGCTGGCCGCCATCGCTCCCCTGGCCGACGCACCCATCACGATCCATGGCATCGGACACGCACGGCTGAAGGAATGCGACCGTATCTCCGTCGTCGCCGAAAACCTGCGGGCCTGCGGCATCGAGGCGACGCAGGGCGAGGACTGGATCACCATCCGCCCCGGCGCACCGCAGCCCGCCCGTATCGCCTGTCACCGAGACCACCGCATCGGGATGGCGTTCGCCGTGCTCGGTCTCGCCGTCCCCGGAAGCGTCACTCTGGACGACCCGCAGTGCGTCACGAAGACATTCCCGGACTTCCACACGGAGATGCGACGGCTGTTCCCGTGGTACGCGCTCCCGGCGGAAGTCGCCGCATCGGCCATGGAGGACGACCGTTGAGCAGGCTGCGTTGGCTGACCGCGGGGGAGTCCCACGGTCCCGCACTTGTCGCGACGCTGGAGGGGCTTCCCGCCGGCGTGCCGATCACCACGGAGATGGTGGCGGACCACCTGGCGCGGCGGCGGCTCGGCCATGGCCGCGGTGCGCGGATGAAGTTCGAGCGGGACGAGGTCACCTTCCTGGGTGGTGTCCGGCACGGTCTGACGCTGGGCTCCCCGGTCGCGATCATGGTGGGCAACACCGAGTGGCCGAAGTGGGAGCAGGTCATGGCGGCCGACCCGGTGGATCCGCAGGTGCTGGCGGCCCTGGCCCGCAACGCCCCGCTGACCCGGCCGCGGCCCGGTCACGCCGACCTGGCCGGTATGCAGAAGTACGGCTTCGACGAGGCCCGCCCGATCCTGGAGCGCGCCTCGGCGCGTGAGACGGCGGCCCGGGTGGCGCTGGGCGCGGTGGCGCGGTCGTACCTGAGGGAGACCGCGGGCATCGAGATCGTCTCGCACGTCGTGGAACTGGCCTCGGCCAGGGCGCCGTACGGGGTGTGTCCGACCCCGGCGGACGTGGAGAAGCTGGACGCGGATCCGGTGCGCTGCCTGGACGCGGACGCGTCGAAGGCGATGGTCGCGGAGGTCGACCAGGCGCACAAGGACGGCGACACGCTCGGCGGCGTGGTCGAGGTGCTGGCGTACGGGGTGCCGGTGGGCCTGGGCTCGCATGTGCACTGGGACCGCCGGCTGGACGCCCGGCTCGCCGCGGCGCTCATGGGCATCCAGGCGATCAAGGGCGTCGAGGTCGGGGACGGCTTCGAGCTGGCCCGGGTGCCCGGCTCCAGGGCCCACGACGAGATCGTCACCACGCCCGAGGGCATCCGGCGGGGGTCGGGCCGCTCCGGTGGCACCGAGGGCGGTCTGTCCACCGGCGAGCTGCTGCGGGTGCGGGCGGCGATGAAGCCGATCGCGTCGGTGCCACGGGCGCTGGGGACGGTGGATGTGTCCACGGGCGAGCCGGCGCAGGCCCACCATCAGCGATCCGATGTGTGCGCGGTGCCGGCGGCCGGCATCGTCGCCGAGGCGATGGCCGCGTTGGTGCTCGCGGACGCGGTCGCCGAGAAGTTCGGCGGCGACTCGGTGGCCGAGACCCGGCGCAACGTGCGGTCGTACCTCGACAACCTGCGGATCCGGTGAGCGCCGTGCCCGCCGTCGTACTGGTCGGCCCGATGGGCGTCGGCAAGTCGACGGTCGGCCCGTTGCTGGCGGAGCGGCTCGGGCTCGGCTACCGGGACACCGATGAGGACATCGTCGCCCACGAGGGCCGCACCATCGCCGAGATCTTCGTGGAGGAGGGGGAGCCGGTCTTCCGCGCGCTCGAGAAGCGGGCGGTGCACGCGGCGCTGACCGAGCACGGCGGCGTCCTGGCGCTGGGCGGCGGCGCGATCCTCGACGAGCAGACGCGGGAACTGCTGGCCGGGCACCGGGTGGTCTACCTGTCCATGGACGTGGAGGAGGCCGTCAAGCGCACCGGTCTGAACGTGGCGCGTCCGCTGCTCGCGGTCAATCCGCGCAGGCAGTGGCGTGAGCTGAT